>DASVTJ010000494.1:0-12186 GCA_036387635.1 Duganella sp. | reverse complement strand
GAGCGGCTGCCGACGAATTCGGCCGCCAGCTGCCGCACCGATGGCGACAGCAGATCGTGCAGGTGCAGCGTGCTGACGACGCCCGGCACCGTCATGAAGTGCTGCGCGAACGCCGGCACGTTCTCGATGCGGACGGCGACGCTGAAGCGCGCCGATACCTTCAGGTGTTCGGCCGTTTGCAGGTCGCTGAACGAAAAGTCGACCGGCAGCGCGGCGCTGCGGGTGATCAGGATTTCGGCGTTCTGGTTGCGCAGCAGGTGATTGAGCCGCGTGAAAAAGCCTTCGATCTCGTACTCGCCCTGCGGCACTTCGGTCGCCTTGTCGGCTTGCAAAATGTAGGCGCGCGAGGTGGCCGGCACGCGCAGCGTTTTGGTGAATATCCCCGACAAGGCGCTGACGCCAAAATACACGGCCAACTCGTCGTCGCCGGGAATCCAGCGGTTATCGCGCAGCACCGGCTCGTTGCGCGGGGCGCCCAGGGTCAAACCGCATTGTTTGCAGTAGCCCGACTGGTCATCGTTTTTGTGCTCGCACCGCGGGCATTTAACGCCGCCAAAACCAAACATTTGGAACATGTCAGACTCCTTCTTCGATTCATCTTCCGTGCCGCCCGCCGATGATTTTAGCAGGGCATGCGCGGTTTCATTCTTTCGCACGATTCAGCACTAGCTTAAATCATGCCGATGCGGTCTATACAGGCCAAACTGGCCCCTTTTTGGCGCAGATCGGCCTGGAAACCGGGTGGCAGCGCGCCTTCCCAGTCCTTCGGCAGCAGCACCCGATCGCCCGTTTGCGCTTGCGTGAGTATTAACGCAAGTTTGGGCTCGCGTCCTTCGACGGTGTCGACACGCCCCGCGTGCCAGGCGCTCGAGCATCCGGTGGCGATGATGCGGCCGCGCGGCACGAATTCACGGCCGCGTGCCAGCCTGTCGGCCATCACCAGGGCCAGTTGATACGAGCCGCCCTGAAAGCGCGGTTGGCCGAACCGCACCACGCTGCGCCAGCGGCCCTGCCCTTTGCCGTCGAAGTGGCGGGCCGCGGCCAGCGTCTGGCGGATGTCCTGTTGGGCGCTGAAGTCCAGTCCGGGGGCGGCGATGGTGTCCTCTTCGCTGTTCACGGCCGCGTGATGGGTGGCGTTGGCCGACTGGCCGCTGACCGACGGCACGGCGTCAATCGGGAACACGCTGACTTCGACCCACGCCAACGCGTCATTGACGCCGCCGCTATGCAGCGGGAACCATGCGCGCACCGTGGAGACGGCAGACGACGGGTCGGCGTGTCCGGTCAAGGCGCCGAGGTGGGTGACTTGCACCGCGCACACCGTGGCGCTGCCGCCGCCGGCGCGCCCGCTGATCCCACCCAGATGCCAGCTGTCGGAAAAGCCTTGGGCGACGGTTTGCCCGTCGGCTGCGGGCTGGAACAAGCCGCGCACCATGCGGTCTGCCAGTACCGCCGCCAGTTCCCAGTCACGCTCCCCGGCGGCCGGCGCGATGTCCATGCTAAGAACCACCTGGTCGCGGCTGTCGAAACGTACTTCCGTATGACGGGCGAGGCGGACTACTTCCTGCATACGGTCGCCGATGCCCTGTGCGCCCGGAACGCTGCATTTGACTTCGGCGCGGTTGGCGCGCGGACGACGGCTGGCCGTGATGGTGAGCATGCGGCCATCGGCCAGCATGCTGCGGCATTCCGCGTTGACCGGCGTGGCGGTGACGGACAGGTTGTTCATAGCGATGGCTCCTTGCGTTGCGCATGCGGCGCGCGGCGCATTGCCAGGCCGGTTTCGAGATTGGCACAGATCCGGTCCGCCTCCTCCATCAGCTGCGGCCAGCGTTCGTGGCCGGCCAGCTGTAAGCGCGCGAGCAACGACCAGCCTTCGTCCAAGGCGTCGCGGGCGATGAGCGTTTGCAGGCTACGGCGGTTCTGGTCTTCGGCGCTCAGCGGCTGGTCCGGCGCGGCCCATGCCAGGGCCGGCATGGTGGTCACGTTCAGACCGGCCGCGCCAAGGCGCTGCAACAGGACCTGGTGCTGCTGGAAGACCGGCAGGCCCTCGGGCAGCGTCAGCAAACGCAGCTCGCGGCTCAGGACCGGCAGCTCAAGGAACAGGCGTCGCAGCGCTTGCGCATCCTGCGCTGCGGACGTTGAGATTCCAGGCGCCGCGAACTGCGGCCGCGCGGATGGCGCCTGCGGAGCATCGCCTTCCGGCTTGGACAGCACATGGACGGCGGTGGATGCCGACATGTCGGCGGCGGGCGCGCAGCAGTGGGCATCAAGCCTGGAAAACCTGGCCGCTTCAGCTGCCGCCGCATCGACGGCGGCGGTGGTGGCTGCCGCGATGGCGATATCGTTGGCGTTGGCGTTGGCGTTGGCGGCGTCGACGGTGCCTGGGGGAGCGGTTTCGGTAGCTACAGCGATGGTAGGCGCGCACGCTGCGGTCGCTGTAGCGACAACTCGCTCGGCTTCGGCGGCGCGCGCGGCACGCGCTTTGAGCACGTCCGCGAAATCGGTCTGTTCACCCAAGTCGACCGGAACGCAGTCATCGACGGTGATACCGTAGCGCGTGTACATCAGTCGATTGAGGCCGGCGCGGAACGCGTGCCATTCTTCGAGCGATGTGCAAGGCGGCAGATCCAGCGCGCCTTGCGCCAGTTCCGCCTGCAGCGCCGTCTGCACCGAGGCGCCGAAGCCGGCCAGCTGCAAGTCTCCCGACCTCTCGCTGTACAAATACAGGTCGAAGCGCTGCTGCGCCACGCGCGGATTGGCCGCATCGACCACAAAGCGCAGCCGCAGGCCCCATTCCGGCGCGGCGGCGAACGGTATCAAATCCACGGTATAAGGCCCGGGATGAAAGCAAAACACAGACTCGCCCTGCTCGCACGCGACTTTTCCGGCTGCCGCGCGCCGGGCATGGCCGGCCGCATTGAAGACCACGACCCTGCTGTCGGCCGGGGCGGTGTCGCCATCGTCAAGCCGCAGCGCGATCGAGCTGCTTCCTAGGCCGCCAGTATCGGTGGCCTGTTTGCGGCGACGAGTGAACAAACCCATGATCTAAGGGGCGACCGGTTCGACGGCGAAGCTGGCGCCGTACATGTGGAAATGCGGCGCCGGTGCGGTGGCGAACGGCCAGGCACGCTCGCATTCGCCGTCGGCATCGAGCCGCCCTTGCAGCACGATGGCGCCACCGCCGTCAATCACGCGCAACTGCGGCTGTTCGCTCAGCAAGCGGGCCGCGAACGGCGCTTGCGCCGACAGCGACAGTATCACCTGCCAGCCGCCGCCCTGTGGCAGAAAGTGCAGCACCCAATAGTTATCGTCGGTGACCAGCGTTTCCAGGCTCGCCGCGCTGGACGCCGCCCGCAGCATGCCGCTGCTGCCGACCCAGTACGCGTCGTTGGCCGCCGGCGCGGTCGCCTTCGCCGCCGTCGCCATCTCCGCCGCCATACGGCGCTCCAACGACAGCTGGCGGAAACGGCGAAGCGTCAGCGGCGAAGCCTTTAGCGCCTGGCGTTCGTTGTGCGTCAGCACCCGGCTGCCGTCCAGCGCGGCCAGCAGCGTGGCGTCGGCCAGCATCAGCCGGTCATCCGGGACGACGCGGGATAATAGCGCACGCTCGCGCAGCCTTGCTTCCAGTGCCTTGGCGTCCTGCTCATCTCGTGCTGAATTCAAATCGCTCTCCTTTTATCGGGCCGTTGCGGCGTTGGCCGTGCCGGTGGCGCCGGTGATACTTGCCGAACTGGCCGCATGCAGCTTGTCGATCGCTTCGTTGCGGCGCTTGCGCAGCGTCGGCATCGAGATCCGGTCCAGCGCGGCCAGTTGCTGCAACGTCGGCAACTCGCCGGTTGCCGGGTCCAGCCAGGCATCCGGATACGTGTCGTCGCAAGCGCCCAGCAGCTTGTGATAAACCGCTAGTCGGATCGGCAGCGATTCGTCGCACAGAATGCGCAACGTCCAGCTGCCCGCTTGCTGCGCCGCCCGCGCCAATTCCATATAGCGGAGGGGCAGCGAAAGCACACCGGCCGTTTCCTGCTCGGCGGCCAGATCGATCTTATCGCCGATCTGGATCACGGAGGCGGCGCCGGCCTCGAGGTCCTCGTCCCCGCGCCCCTCTTCTTGCTCCCCTTGCTCCCCTTGCTCCTCTTGCTCCTCCTGCCCCTCCTGCTCCTGCCACGACTCCCCCTCCAATAAGTCGGATGCGGCGGGGCTCAATATGCGGTCATCGTCGTCCGCCCCGCCTTGCGCCTGCCGCCGCTCGGATTCACCGCAGACGTGCCAGTAATCCTCAAGCCACAGCGCCGCTTCGCCGGCGTCGCCCCGCCAGGCATCGGCGCGGTCCATATTCGACGACAATTCCTCATAATCGCCGATTTCGGCCAACATCGCCGCAATTTTCTCCGGGCTGTTTTTCAGGCTGGCGAAGCGCTTGGATTTGGTGTGCAGCGGGCCGGCAGCGCCGCCGAACCGCTCCAGCGACTCGCTCCAGTGGATGATCCATTCCGCCTTGCAGTCGCCGATGGCTTTCATTTGACGCACCTCGATAGGACTGCCTTCCAGTGCGCGGCCCAGAATCGCCCCGACCTGCCCGGCGTGTTCCTGCCAGGCGTCGAACAGGCGTGAAATCTCGCGGTAGGCGGTATCGAGCATGCGGTAGGTGTAGATCTTATTGGGCGAACAATCGCGCCCCGTGGCGGCGATGTAGCTGTCCGCATCGACCTTGTCGCGCAGGCCCGCGAACATGTCGTTGACCTTTTTGCGCATCACGCCATCGGTGGCCGCGTCCAGCCAAAAGGCGCCGCCGCGCGCGTGCTCGCCGGCGACGGCGGCCGCGAAGGCGTGCCAGAACGACGGCTGCGCGTGCAATTCGTACAACAGGCCGAGCGAGAGTTCGTAGACGCTTTCGCCATAGCTGTTGCCATGCGCTTCGGCCCGCGCCGACCGGGCGCCGGTGCGCAGCGCCGCAGCCACAGCCTCGGTATAGCTGTCGAGCAGCGCCGCGTGCTGCCCCGCATCGAGCATCGCGTGCATATCAATTTGCTGGAACGCCTGCAACGAGCAGTGTCCCAACAGCTTGCGCACCTGTTCCCAGCCGTGCTCCTGATACCGGGTTCCTGGCAACCGCATAAGGTCCTGTCAGTGATGGAAAAACAAAAGTGGGCGCTATGGCTCACGCTTGTAAATCATGCCACAGACAGACCTGCTTCATTATTCCGTTTACAAGCCTATTTCCCCTTCTGTTCAAGCTTCTGCCCCGCCAGCGTGGACAGCATCGCCGCGACCACCGGCGCCGCGTGGGCGCCGCCGGTCGCGTCGGAATGGCTGACGAAGGCCGCCATCGCCAGCCGGTGCGTCTGGCCGGGCAGGGTGCCGGGTTCCAGCCAGCCGGTGAACCAGACGGTGGCCGTGTCGTCGCCGGTGGGCGCGGTGCCGGTTTTGCCGTATAGGCCGGGCCGCACGCCGGCCAGCGCCGCGCCGCCGAACGCGCCGGCCCCGGTGCCGACATCGACCACACCTTTCATGCCAGCCTTGATGCGGTCCAGACGAACGCCGATCGGCTTCATCGCCGGCACTTCGCTGTCGGTGCGATCGAGGGACAGCAGCATGCGCGGCGCCACCACCCTGCCCTGTCCGACGGCGGCCGACGCCAGCGCCATTTGCAGCGGCGTCACCTGCATGCGCAAGCCGATCGCCATCTGGCGCAGTTCGTGGCGGGTGTGTATCGTATCGATATGTGCCGGCGTGGCTTGCAGCGCGTCCCAGTTGCGCCAGTTGAAGTCCGCCGGCAGCAAGCCGCCATCGAGGCGCATGGCCTGTTCGAAACCGAGACGGTGCGCGGCGGCGACGATCGGACGCACGGCGTCGAGGGCATCGGCATCGAGCGCCTGTAGATCCGGCGCGCCGCCGTCGGGCCGGCCGAACAGGCTGCCGTCGCTTAACTCGCTGGACCAGGCGAACCACGTATTGAGGCTGTAGGTGAGCGCCTGCGCAAGGCCGAGGCGCCCCTCATGCGCGCGCCGGTCCAGGCTTTGCTCCTTGTAGTTGGTGATGTGCGCCAGCTTGGGGTTGAGCGGGTAGCTGGCGGCGTCGGTCTGGAAGCCGAAGCCGCGCTGCTGGGCCATGCGGTTAATCGCCGGCAGCGGCATGCCGCCCAACAGCGCATCGATTTGCGGATCGGTCCTGGCGGCCATTTCCAGCCCCAGCGCGCTGACCACTTTGAAGGTCGAGCCGGGACTTTGGTGGGCGCCGCCGTCGTGCTGCAACGCCGGCAGGCGCAAAGGGCTGCGCGCTGGACTGGTGCGGTCGAAATCGCGCACTTCCGCCCAATTGGCGCTGCCCAGCTCCCCCGCGCCGGCGCCGGCGGCGGCCAGCACGTCGCCGGTTTCGGTATCGAGGATGACAAGGCCGGCGTGCCGCCCGTCCGGCGCGGCCTGGCCGCCGATGCAGTTTTTGCCATCCCAGCGGCCGTGGCGCATGCCGACGCAATCGAGTACCCGCTGGCCGAGCGCCTGCAACGGCAAATCGAGCGTCAGCCTGGCGTTGACCGGCATGCCTGCCGACGGCACTCGGGAAAGCATGCCGGCAATGCTGTTGGCGTGTTCCGGGCCGACGCCGAGCAGCGGCGCCAGGCCGGCGTCGATGGCGGGCTGCGTGGGCGCGCCATCGCTCCACAGCGGCGTGCCGTTGCGGTCCTCCAGCTGGACCGGCGACGGCGACGGCGCGCGCCCCGGGTTGGCGCCGGCATCGCTGAGCGCGAGCGCCTGCCAGGTCAATCGGCCGCCGACAAGTCGCAAGTGGCGGTATTTCTGGTCTTCGGGCGTGTTGAAGTCAAGCGGCTGGATATCGATCGAGACGGAACGGGCGCCGGCTTGCGGCGTCAGCGTGATCTGTTGGACATCGCCGCTGCCGGTGCAGGCGCGCCCGGTGCACGCGGGCGCGAATTGAACGCTCGCGCCCGAGGCGCCACCGCTGCCGACGCGCCCCGCCACCATCATTCGCAGTGTTTCGCCGCCGCTGGCGGGACGCGGCAACGCCAGCGTCAGGCGCACGACCGGACGACCGCCGGCGGTTTCGGATGCCTGCGGCCAGCGGACGACGCGCGTCCACGGCTGCCAGCCCTGCGGCAGCGACGCGAACAAGCGCGATGCGGCGACCGGCATCTGGCTGGTGGTCGCCACCATCATCGGCGCGCCGGCGCCCGGCGGCCCGGCCGCGCTGGCGCTCCATTCCAGCGCCACGCCCGGCGGCGCCTTGACGCGCCATGCCAGCAACCTGCGCTCGCTGTTATAGATGTCGACTTGCTGACGGACGTAGGCGCCATCGGCCTGATGGTACAAACGCTTGAGCAATTTATGGGTCGTGTCATCGGCTGTGACTTGGCGCCAGGACGCCAGCTCCGCCGCGCGCGCGGGGGCGTCGGCGGCCAGCCATTGCGGCAAATCGCGCGGCGCCAGTTCGACATCGCCAGCCGCGCTCAGCCTGACAAGGCCGTGCTCCTGCAGCGCGCGGAACAGCGCCTGGTCTTCGAGCGCGCCGGGGGCGGCGGCGGGAACCTGATACCGGCCCGCCGCTAGATACGTGGCAAAGGCCTTGCCGCGCGCCGGGAACGCGGTCACCAGCGCGGGAAGCTTGGCCTGGGACGAGCCGGCGCCGGCATCCGGTCCCCCCGGCCGGTACATTTGCACCAGCAGCTCGCCGGCTTGCGGACACATGACGTTGGCGCGCCGCTCGATGCGCAGCGCCGACGCCGCGCCCCACAGCAGCCAGCCCTGCTGGCGCAGCGCGACCTGGCCGCTGGCGCCCTGCTCGATCTGGCCCAAGCTGGCGTCGCTCAACCAGCGCACGCCGGCTTGCCGGCTTTTCCACTTCAGTTGCAACGGCTCGCTGAGCGGGTCGGCGAAGTCGGCGCGCGCCGGACCTTCGATCTGCACTTCCGGCATCGCGTCCGCGCCGGCGCCCGAGTCGGACACCAGTAGCACATTGCGCAGCGCGATCTGGACCTCGACCTGCTGGTTGCGGGCGACCCAGCGCTTGACATCGTCGAAGCGATAGCCGATCCGCAGCGGTAGCAGGCGCGCATCGGCCTTGGCCCCGCTCGGGCTGCGCAACTGGCTGCATAAATCCACCCGGATCGCCGGCGAGGCTTGCATGCCCGCAGCCACCAGCAAGGCGCCACCGGGATGAAGGCTGGTGCTCATGCCAGGCTGCGACGGCACCGTGAAGGCGATACCGGGCAGCGCCGATTGATAGGCGTTGGCGGTGCGTACGCCGCCCACCGCCTGAGCACCGGCACCGGCGGTTGCCAGATGGCGGGCATGGCCTGCGATCAGCGCGCCGCCGGCAACGGCGACGCAAACGCCCGCGACAACGATCCACAAAACGCTGCGTGGACCGGTTTCGCCGGCGGCGGGACCGGTGTCGGCGAGGCCGCTGCCGGTGGGACGAGGGTGAGCGGGAGGAGGGTCAGCAGGACGAGGGTGAGCGGGACGATTCTCGGCAGCGGAGCGGATCAGTTTCAGCGGCGGGCGCCCCGGCCAGGCGCCGTTGCCGGCGGCGCCCGCGCGCAAGTTGGCCTGGCGGCGGCGCGCGCGGCGGCGCTCGGCCAAGGCTTGCAAAAAACTACTGATGAATGACGGCATATGCCCTCGCGCTGGTGGACGGTGTCTGCCCGTGCTTAGCGGAGGGACCGGGAAAAACGGCGGACTTCGGCGGGCTTAGGCGGACCTCGGCGGGCTTTGGCGGGCTTGGACAGGTCTATCGCGCCTATTCGCAGTTCGCGCCGCGAAAAGCGCCGCTTGTCGCAATCCCGTGGCGCCTTGACGGCCCTTTGCATAAAGTGAGCACATCGAAACACACTTCTCACCACCGAAAGGAAGCAAAATGAACATCCTGAAAAACTTCGAAGCCGTCTTCATCATGACCCTGGCACTGGCTTTCGCCGCCGACTACGCGCTCGATATCCCGGTCCAGAACCAGATCGCCGCGCAGGAAATGCCGGTGGTGGTAATCAGCGCCAAACGCCTGACCGACGAGCAGAAAAAACAAATGCTCATCGAAGAAAGCCGCACCACGCTGACCGCCGACGTGACGACGTCGCGCAACATTTGAACGCGCCGATGCTTCGCCTGCGCGCGCAGCAGCCCTGCCGCGTGACAGGCGAAGCCGGTCAGCCTCACCCTTTATCCTTCCGCGCACGACCCCGCACACGCCATCTGTAAGCCGGCTTACAAAATCCTTCCCATGTTTGTGTCATATGTAAAAAGTTGCATCATTGGGCGCAACGCCCGTTGGCGCTTGATATAGTTCGTCCAGGCGTTGCAACCAGACGCAGTCCAGGAGAACCATCATGACCATCCGCTCGCACACCATTTTCGCCGCCGCCATGCTTGCGCTGAGCGCTGCGGCCTTCGCCCCCGCCACCGCCTCGGCGCAGGTTGGCCTCAGCATCGTCATCGGCGACGCCCCGCCGCCACCGCGCTTCGAGAGCGTGCCTGTCGCCCGGCGCGGTTACGTGTGGGCGCCGGGGTACTGGAACTGGGATGGTTACCGCCACGTGTGGACCTCGGGCCGCTGGGAGGCCGAGCGCCATGGCGCCCGATACCGCCGCGCCGAATGGCTACGCGACGACGGCGGCTGGCGCCTCGATCAGGGCGGTTGGGTGAATGTCGATTCGCGCCCGGTGGTGGTGGACTACATCACCGTCGCGCCGCCACCACCGCGCTATGAACGCGTGCCGCCGCCGCGTGCCGGCTACATCTGGGCGCCGGGCTACTGGGACTGGCGCGGCAACCGCCACATTTGGATCGGCGGTAATTGGATCGGCGCCCGTCCCGGTTACGTTTATAGCCAGCCGCGCTGGATCGACCATGGCGGCCGCTGGCAGCGCCAGGAAAGCCGTTGGGAGCGCGGCCCGAACGGCGACCGCGATCATGACGGCATTCCCAACCGCTACGATCGTCACGATGGCTATCGCAACGACTACCGGGGCGACCGCCGTAACGATTACCGAAACGACTACAGAAACGACTACCGAAACGACGGCCGGCGCGACCGCGATCACGACGGCGTGCCTAACAAATATGACCGGGACCGTGACGGCGACGGCGTGCCGAACCGCCACGACCATCGTCCCGACAATCCTCGCCGCGACTGATCCGGTTGTTCATGAACGAAAGCGTGGGCGAAAGCGGGATTCAATTTGACGAGTTGGCCACGGCCGCCTACAAAGGCGAGCGCGTGGCCGCTCGTCGTTTGGCGACGCGCATGCGGCTCACCGAAGCCGACGCGCTGCGCCAGGTTTTGACGAATGCAGCCGGCCAGACCGGTTTGACGCGCCTGATGGCCGAGCGCGCGCGGGCGCGGTTGCTCGACGATCAGCGGCGCGCGGCAAAAAAACAGCAGAAGGCGGCGCAGGAGGCGCTGCGCAAAGCGCGCAAGCAAGCGCCGGCAGATGGCTGGCGCGGCTGGTTCGACGGGTCGGCGCATCCGAATCCAGGGCGGATCGGCATTGGCGCCCTGCTCTGCGGGCCCGCCGGCGAGCGGATAGAAATCAGCCGCCGCGCGGGGCACGGCAACAGCGGCGAGGCCGAATATCTGGCGCTCGTCGCGCTGCTGGAGGCGGCGGTGCGGATGGGCGCGACGGAACTGCTGGTGTATGGCGACAGCCAGGTGGTGGTCAACGACGTCAACCTGGGCGCGCACGCGGTTGCGGCGGGACGCGGCGCCAAGGGGCTGGAGGCGCATCGCCTGCGTGTGATGGATTTGCTGGTATCGCTGGGCGCGGTGAGCTTGCGATGGGTGCCGCGCCACCGCAATGGCGACGCGGACCGGTTGTCGCAGCTGGCGATCGACGGATCGCCCGAGGCTGAAGAAGTTTAAGCCTCCGACGGCGCTTGGCGGATTAAGCTTCGCTCATCCGCCCTACGTCGCTATCGGGCAGTCAGGCGCGGTTGACCAGTTGCGGCGCGCGGCGCGCCGGGGCGGCCGCCTTCTGCGCCTGGCCGGCGCGCGGTTTGAACCCGGCGGCAGAGCCGCCCACTTTAAATACGCTGACCACTTGCGCCAGCGCTGCCGCCTGCTGTTGCATCGACTCGGCGGCCGCTGCCGCCTGCTCCACTAGCGCGGCGTTCTGCTGCGTGACCGCGTCCATCGAGCCGATGGCCTGGTTGACCTCGTTGATGCCGGCGCTCTGCTCGGAGCTGGCGGCGGTGATCTCGGAGATGATGCCGCTGACGCGGTGCACGCTGCTGACGATTTCCTGCATCGTCACGCCGGCGTCGGCCACCAACCGGCTGCCCAGATTGACCTTGTCGACCGAGTCGCCGATTAGCGCCTTGATTTCCTTGGCCGCCGACGCCGAACGCTGCGCCAGGTTGCGCACTTCCGACGCCACGACCGCGAAACCGCGACCCTGTTCGCCGGCGCGCGCCGCTTCCACCGCCGCATTGAGCGCCAGGATATTGGTCTGGAAGGCGATGCCGTCGATGACCGAGATGATGTCGACGATGCGCTTGGACGACTCGTTGATCGAGTCCATCGTGCCGACCACCTCCGCCACCACGGCGCCGCCCTTGACCGCGACCTGCGCCGCCGATGCCGCCAGCTGGTTGGCTTGGCGGGCGTTGTCGGCGTTGTGCTTGACGGTCGACGTCAGTTCCTCCATCGACGAGGCGGTTTCCTCGAGCGCGCCGGCCTGCTGCTCGGTGCGGCGCGACAGATCCTGGTTGCCGGCGGCGATTTCGCTCGACGACGTGCTGATATGGTCGGTGCCGCTGCGCACCTCGGTTACGATGCCGAGCAGGCTGGCGTTCATTTCCTTCAGCGCCGACAGCAGCTGGCCGGTTTCGTCGCGGGCCTTGTCGTCGATATGGCCGGTCAGGTCGCCGCTGGCGACGCGGCGGGCGGCCACCACCGCCTCGCGCAGCGGACGCGTGATACCGGTGGTCAGCAGCCATGCGCTGACCACGCCGAAGCTCAGCATCAACACCGCCAGCACGGCCAGCAGATTGCGGCTGCTGGTGGCGATGCCATCGATGTGGACGGCCGTGGCGTCGATTTTCGCGCGCTGCATTTTGAGCAGCTCGAGGATCAGCGATTGATACGACGCGGTGCCGGGCCGGAACACGGTCTCGAACACCTTGTTGGCTTCATCGAGTTCGCCGGCAGCTTTCAGCTTGGTGAGTTTGTCGCGCGAGG
>DASVTJ010000493.1:0-5441 GCA_036387635.1 Duganella sp. | reverse complement strand
TGTTGCTCCGAGAAAATGAAATGGGATAGGTGCATTCTAGCCTGTCCAACGCCAAAGTCAAGAAATGAAACGATTGCATTTCATTTTATTTTGGACTAGCATGGGCGCCATCCGATATCATCTGCCGCCATGAAGAACACCGACCACCAAGACACTCCTGCGGAAGCGTTCAATTGCTTCGACGACACGCCAGCCGGGGCCGAAACCTGCCCCGGCAAGTCGGCCGGCCGGCCGCGCGCCGCCGACAAGGAAGCGCGCCATCTGGCGCTGCTGCAGACGGCCACGCGCCTGTTTCTGGAAAAGGGCTACAGCAAAGTCAGTCTTGAAATGATCGCCCGCGAAGCCCATGTGGCTGTTCGTACCATCTATGTGAAGTTCGGCGGCAAGGCCGGGCTGTTGAGCGCGGTCATCAGCCAGGGCCGCGCCCGCTTCTTCGCCGACATGACCAGCATGGAAACGGACCCGCGCCCGCTGGAGGAGATCCTGGGCGACTTCGCGTTGCGTTTTTTGGAATTGGTGTCGTTGCCGTCGTTCGTCAGCCTGCACCGCATGGTGGTGGCCGAGGCCAAGACCACGCCGGAGCTGGCCGAGACGTTCTATAAGGCCGGGCCGCTGCAATCGCGCGAGCAGTTATGGCGCCTTTTCGGCCGGCCCGAGATCCGCGCCCGGTTGCGTCCGGAGCTGTCGCTGGAGGTGCTGGCGGTGCACCTGGTGAATTGCCTGCTTGGCGACCTGATGTCGCGCATGCTGTTCCCGCCGGACGTACCGCCCACGACGGACGAGTTGCGCGCGCGCGCCGCGGAAGGGCTCGACCTGTTCCTGCGAGGGGTGTTACGTTAGATTCTGTGCAACTTTTTTATTTGGCCTATACTGTTTTCTTTACATCGGAGCGCACATGAGCAAAATGAATCGACTGGATTGGAGCAAACAAGTAACGCTCATGAACGAGCGAATCAAGAGTTTCCAGGCCAACCCTGGAGAAGAACAACTGGACGCAGTGATACAGGAGTTAAAAGCCTACGCCGAAGCGGCGCGGACTGGCGGCATCGAGATTCCGACCCGCTTCACGGTCAACTAGCACCCAAGCGAGTTTTATGTACGTAGGGCGGATTAGGCGGCACGCCGTCATCCGCCATCAGCAGTCGGCGGCGCTTATTTCCGTACTTATTTCCGTACTTATTTGCGCGACATCGTCACCAGCGCATCCAGCACCTGCAACGTAGCCTGATTCAACTGCTGGCGTGGAATGGCGCCTGGATTGCTGGCGTCGACCATCGTCGGGTTGGTCGAGTAGCGGCCGTTGACGATCAACGTCGGCGTGCTATTGACCTCATACGTGGCGGCAACGCGGCCGGCGTTTTTCAAGCGAGTGATGATCGCGAACGAGTTGTACACGGCCAAAAACTTCTGCTTGTCGATGCCGTTCTTGACCGCCCAGTTGATGTTGTCCTCATCGCTTTTCAAACGCTGGCGCTCGACGTGCCAGGTGTTGAGCACCTTGGCGTGCATCGACTCTTCCAGCTTCATCGCCTCCAGGGTCAGAAACAGATGCGCTTCAGGATCGTTGGCGCCCGTCAGCGGCAAGTGGATGCGGCGGAACACGATCTTGTCACCCTGCTTTTTCACCCACTCGTTCATGGCCGGCTCCAGCGCGTAGCACGCCGGGCAGTGGTACATGAAGAACTCGATCACCTCGACCTTTTGACCTTCGGCCTGCACCGGCTGCGGCGCCTTCAGGGTGGTGTACTCTGCGCCGTTTTTCGGCGCGGTCGGCGAGGCAAAGGCGGCGCCAGCCATCAGGGCGGCGGCGGCAACAACGAATTTCAAGCGAAACATGGCTATCCTTTTAAAAAAATCTGCAATCGGAATATACCAGCTTCCCGTACCGTGCGCCGGCATGCAAGCCCCCATGGGGCACTAAGATACAATCGCTAACAATTCCCTGCCAACTTGCCACCCGGAGCCGCCTTGAAAATGACACCGTTCGCGTCAGCCCCACTCTCATTCGCACTCGCCTTCTCGCTTGGAGCAACTGGCGTTGTTTGCGCCGCCCCGCTCTCGCCCACCGAGCAAAAAATCGTCGCCGAAGTCAAAGCGCATTCGCCGCAAGGGCTGCAATTACTGGAGCGCTCGGTCAACATCAACAGCGGCACAATGAACCACGAAGGCGTGCGCGAAGTGGGCAAGCTGTTTCGCGAGCAGTTCGACCAGCTGGGCTTCGCCACGCGCTGGATCGACATGCCGCCCGCCGTCAAGCGCGCCGGCCATCTGGTCGCCACGCGCGAGGGCAAGCAAGGCAAGCGCCTGCTGCTGATCGGCCATCTCGACACCGTGTTTGAGAAGGACAGCCCGGTACAGTTGTGGAAGCGCGAAGGCGACCGCGTGCGCGGCCAGGGCGTCAACGACATGAAGGGCGGCGACGTGGTCATCATCGAAGCGCTGCGCGCGCTGCACAAGGTCGGCGCGTTGGACGACACCACCATCACCGTCATGTTCACCGGCGACGAGGAACATGCGGGCGACCCGATCGAGGTCTCGCGCGCAGACATGGTGGCCGCCGCCAAACGCAGCGACATCGCTCTCGCCTTCGAAGGCACCGTGCGCGACAAGAACGGCAAGGACACCGGCACCATCGGCCGTCGCGCCTCGTCGTCGTGGGAGCTGGAAGTCAAGGGCAAGCAAGGCCACAGCAGCGGCATCTTCACCGACAACGCCGGCTACGGCGCGGTGTACGAGGCGGCGCGCATCGTCGACGGCTTCCGCCAGCAGGTGATCGAGCCTGACCTGACCTTCAGCCCCGGCCTGATCTTGGGCGGCACCGATGTCGCCGTCGACGCCACCGGCGCAACGGGACAAGCCTCCGGCAAGACCAACGTCATCTCACGGGTCGCCACGGTCAAGGGAGATTTGCGCTACCTGACGTACGAGCAGCGCGACCGCGCGCACGCCAAGATGCGCGCCATCGTGGCGCAGAACCTGCCCGGCACCAGCGCCAACATCGTCTTCCACGACGCCTACCCGCCGATGGCGCCGACCGCCGGCAACATCGCCGTGCTGAAGACGTATTCACAGGCCAGCAGCGACGCCGGCCTGGGCGAGATCCCCGCGCTGCCGCCGGGCCAGCGCGGCGCCGGCGACGTGCAGTTTGTCGCGGCGCTGGTCGACAGCCTCGATGGCCTGGGCGTGACCGGCAACGGCGCCCACTCGCCGGACGAGGATCTGGAAATCGCCTCGCTCGAACGCGCCACGATTCGCACCGCGATTTTGCTGTACCGGCTCACCCGCTAATGCGCTCATGCACGGATATCGCGGCAGCTGAACTTAAATGTGCCCGGGCCGCGCCTCCAGCCCTTTGATATCCTTCATCAGCGCGATCAGCCGCTTGGCGCCCAGGCCCAGCGGACGATCGTTGAGCCAGACCACATCGACCCACAAGCGCAGCTGATTGCTCATGGTGGCAAAGTCGATGCCGATCAACTCCCCATCCTCGACCAGCGGCGCCACCAGCCGCCTTGGCAGGAAGGCCCACCCCAACCCAGCCTGCACCATACCGAGCATCGCCAGATGGCTGTCGGTGCGCCACAGCTTGCGCGACACCAGCACCCGCATGTCCTCCTCGTGCGCCTCGCGGCTGACGATGGCGATCTGGCGGATGTCGACCAGGTCCTCCAGCCGGAAGTGGCCATTGCGCTCGCGCGCCAGCGGATGACGCGGCGAGATCACCGCGATCAGCACCTCGCTGCCCAACTCCTGAAAGCTTTCGTGTTCATCGACCTGCGGGCGTTCGTCAACAACGCCAGCTGCGCCGTCCCGTCATGCAGCATGCGGCGCGCGTCGGCCTGCGGCGCCGACAGCACCTCCACCTCCAGCGACGGGAATTCGTCGGCAAGCCGCGCCAGCGGATCGCTCCACGCGGCCGATAGCAGCTCGGGCGCGATGGCCAAGGTCAGGCGCCGTTCCAGCCCCTGGTGCAGCGATAGCGCGTGCGCCTTCAAGCGGCGCAGCTGGCCGGCCATCTGGCGCGCTTCCGCTTCCAGCGCGCGCGCCATTTCGGTCGGCCGCACCTCGCGCGAACTTCGCTCGAACAGTTGCAGATCGAGTTCCGCCTCCAGATGCGCGATCGCCATGCTGACAGCCGACGGCACCCGTCCGAGCGCGCGCGCGGCGGCGGAAAATGAACCGTGATCGATCACGGCAAGAAAGATGGAAACGTTATCGCTGGAGAAGGCCATACGATATGCTGTCAGAAAAACTGATAGCTGTCGACTTTTTCAATCAGAAATATTCAAGTACCATGCACGCAATTGTTTTTAAAGGAGAATTCATGCAGGGTTTGAAAAGAAAAGTTGTCTACGTCTCGTTGTTCGAGTTGTTCGCCATCGCCCTGACGAGCAGCTTTCTGATGCTGCTGGCCGGCCACGACGCGGCGCACTCCGGCGTCGCCGCCATCGCCTCGTCGAGTATCGCGGTGGTCTGGAATTTCATCTACAACGGTTTGTTCGAGAAGTGGGAGTCGCGCCAAGTGACGCGCGGCCGCAGCGTCGCGCGCCGGGTGGCGCACGCCGTCGGATTCGAAGGTGGCTTGATTGCGATCCTGGTGCCGCTGTTCGCTTGGTGGCTCGACATCACGCTGTGGGAAGCGCTGGTGCTCGACCTGGGCCTGGTGGTGTTCTTCCTGATCTACACCTTCCTTTTCAGCCTGATCTTCGACCGCGTCTTCGGCCTGCCCGCGTCGGCCCAGGCGACCGCCTGATCAGCTGTTCAAGTTGAGCATCGCCAGCGCCACCAAGGCGCCCAGGCCGACGATCAGGGCATAGGCGATCAGCGCCAGCACCGCTCCGCCCTTGCTGCCCAGCGGCTCGCCACTGGCGCTGCGGGCGCGCGGCGCCAGGAACCAGGCGCCGATTCCGACCTGTATCACCAGCCCGGCGGCGACCAACACTGCAACCGGCACCGCGTTGCCCGACAGGCGGTTGAGCAAGGTGCCGGCGCCCAGCACCATCAGCAAAATCAAACTGAATATACACGCATCGCGCCAGCTCAACAGCGCGCGACGATAGAGAAAAGCCGCCAGCTTGACCAGGCTCGTATAGAGCGCGACCGATAGCAGCAGCGGGACAAAAGAGGGGAACGACGACATCGGGAACCTGACGATAAAAAAACCGGGAGCGCGTCCCGGTTTCGTGATGATGCAATAAGTTAGTGCTAACTAAGCGCTAAATTAGCGCTTGCGCGGCGGTGGCAAATCGGTGCAGACGCCTTCGTACACTTCGGCGGCCATGCCGATCGACTCGCCCAGGGTCGGGTGAGGATGGATCGTCTTGCCGATGTCGGTGCCGTCGCAGCCCATCTCGATCGCCAGGGCGATCTCGCCGATCATGTCGCCGGCGTGCGTGCCGACGATGGTGCCGCCGATGATGCGGTGCGTTTCAGCGTCGAAC
>DASVTJ010000492.1:0-1715 GCA_036387635.1 Duganella sp. | reverse complement strand
CAGCAGCGTCTGCGGCACGCTGCGCAGCTCGCCCTCGACCGGCACGCATCCAACCACGCGGAACTGGTGGAAACCGCTGCCGTTATTGGCCAGATCGACGCATTCGCGCGCGGTCACGCCGTCGCCGATGATGATCAGCCGCTTTTCCAGCATGCTCGACTGCGCCGACATGAACACCATCAACCGCGCCAGCAAGACGGCCACGCCGCCGAACACGAACACCACGCTGCCGACCTTGACGAATTGCGGGCTGGGCAGCACATAGGCGAGCAGGCTGAGCAGACCAAAACCCAGCACGAACGACGGCAGTATCCGCAGGCAAGTGCTTTTCAGGTCCTCGCGCGACTGGTTGTGCTGGTACATGCCCAGCGCCCCCATGCACAGCACCAGCACCAGCGCGAACACCAGCGCCGGCAGATACAGGCTGTCGGCGCCGACGTTTACTTGTCCCGCATGGCTGGCATGCAGCCACAGCGGCGCGCTGGCGACGGCCGCCGTCAGCAAAATCATGAGCTCCAGCATCAGCAGCATGAAGGCCATTTTTGACACGTAGTGGTGAAATATCCTGATCACAATGCGCTCCCTGCCGCTCTGGACGGCGGAACTATCATGATGGAGAAGACTCCGCTTTGGCGTATTGAGCCACGACAACAGGTGTTGCGCTTTTGTGAAAAGCGGGCCCCGAAAACGGAATGTGACGGATGAGTGACAAATCGTCTATAGTCATGCTTCCTTAATGCATTTCACATGTGATCATGAAATTTGATGTTGCAATCGTTGGTAGTGGACTGGCCGGCCTCTCGGTCGCCTTGCACCTGGCCGAAACGCGCACAGTCGCGATTATTTCCAAACGCGCGCTGAAAGACGGCGCCAGCAACTGGGCCCAGGGCGGCATCGCCGCCGTGCTCGACTCGGGCGACAGCCACACCCAGCATATCGACGACACGCTGGTCGCCGGCGGCGGCCTGTGCGACGAAGGCGCCACGCGCTACATCGTCGAGCACGGGCGCGAGGCGATCGAGTGGCTGATCTCGCAGGGCGTGCCGTTCACCCGCGACGCCACCGCCGAGATGGGGTTCCACCTGACCCGCGAGGGCGGCCATAGCCAGCGGCGCATCATCCACGCGGCCGACGCCACCGGCCACGCGGTGCAGGTGACGCTGGAGGAAAAAGTGCGCGCCCATCCGAACATCACCTTGTTCGAGCACCACTGCGCGATCGACCTGATCACCTCTGAAAAGCTGCATCCGGTCAAGAAGGGCCACGCCCAGCCGAAATGCTACGGCTTGTACGTGCAGGACGAGAAATCGGGCCAGGTGCTGACCTTCGCCGCCGAACACACGGTGCTGGCCACCGGCGGCGCCGGCAAGGTGTATCTGTACACCACCAACCCCGACACCGCCAGCGGCGACGGCATCGCCATGGCATGGCGCGCCGGTTGCCGCATCTCGAACATGGAATTCATCCAGTTCCACCCGACCTGCCTGTACCACCCGTACGCCAAGTCATTCCTGATTACCGAGGCGATCCGTGGCGAAGGCGGCCTGCTTAAGCTGCCGCCGGAAGCGGGCGCCGCCGCCGGCACGCGCTTCATGCTGGCCCACGACGAGCGCGCCGAACTGGCGCCGCGCGACGTGGTGGCGCGCGCGATCGACTTCGAGATCAAAAAACGCGGCCTCGATTACGTCCATCTGGATATCAGCCACAAGCCGGCC
>DASVTJ010000491.1:0-4521 GCA_036387635.1 Duganella sp. | reverse complement strand
CGCTGCGCGCGGAGCGGGTCGACGTCAACTTCGAAGGGGTCGGCAATGTCAGCGTCCACGCCACCGATCTGCTCAACGCGGTGGCCAAGGGCATGGGCTCCCTGACCTATTACGGCCGGCCGAAAACGGTCAACAAGTCGGTGTCGGGCATCGGCAGCGTCAGCGCCAGGGACTAATGCCGGTCCGTCGGTCCCGCCGGCCCGGTGACAGGCGTCGCGATTGCAGGTAACATCGGCACACAAACAATCATAATAAACGCGACGGGGAGCAACGTGGCCGCGCCAAACGATATCGCGCACTGGCGCGCGCAGATCTTCGCGCGCCTGCTGCTGGTGGTCTTCCTGCTTGGCCTGGCCACGGCCGTCCCCAGCGTGCTGCTGGCCGCCAGCGAGGGCATGTGGTCGATCGTCGTCATTGACACCATGGCGCTGCTATGGATCGGCGCCATCCTGGCGCTGCGCCGCCTAGCCTACACCACCCGCGTGTTGCACTTCCTGGCGGTCGCCTTCGTGGTCGGCATCGGCCTGCTGCTCAAGGTGGGGCCGATCAGCCAGATCTATCTGATGGCCGTTCCGGTGCTGGCCGCGCTGCTGCTCGGACTGCGCCAGGCGCTGTGGGCGCTGCTGCTGGCCGGGCTGGCGGTGATGGTGCTCGGGTTCGGGCAAAACGCCAAGCTGCACATCGAGGGTATCCCCGACTACGCTTTCCTGCGCTCGGCCATCATCACGGTCAACTTCATGTTCATGACGGCGGTGCTGACGCTGTCGTGCGCGGTGCTGCTGCAACGGCTGGCGCGCTCTTTCGACGAGCTGCGCGCCAACGCCGAATCGCTGGAGCGCCGCCAGGAGCAGCTGTCGGTGCTCAACGCCGAACTGCGACTGACGTCGGCCGCCGTCGCGCGCCTGAACGACATGGTGATGATCGCCGAGATCGACCTGGAGGACGGCGTGCCGCGAACGCCGTACCGCGTCATCTTCGTCAACGAGGCGTTCGAACGGCGCAACGGCTATCTGCGCGGCGAGGCGATCGGCTTGAGCATGCGCATGCTGCAAGGACCGGACACCGAGCCGGCCGTGGTCGAGCGCATCGAGCAGGCGATCGCGCGCGGCGAGGCGGTGCGCGCCGAGCTGCTGAACTACACCAAGGCCGGCGAGTCGTACTGGGTGGAGACGGAACTGGTGCCGTTCGCCGACGAGGGCGGCAACCACACCCACTGGGTGGCGGTCGGGCGCGACATCACCGAGCGCCGCAAATCGCAGGACGACATCCACCGTCTGGCGTTCTACGATGTGCTCACCGGCCTGCCCAACCGCCGCCTGCTGATGGACCGCCTGGACAAGCTGCTGGCCAGCTCGGGACGCGGCGCCACCTTCAGCGCCCTGATGTTCATCGACCTCGATCGCTTCAAAACCATCAACGACGCGCGCGGGCACGCGATCGGCGACGCGGTGCTGTGCAAGGCCGCCAGGCGCCTGGCCGAGATGGTGCGCAAGGCCGACACCGTGGCGCGCATCGGCGGCGACGAATTCGTGGTGCTGCTGGCGCACCTGACCGCGGAATTCGACAGCGCCACCCACGCGGCGTTGCTGGTGGCCGAAAAGATCCGCGTCGCCCTCGGCCAGGAGTTCGAGATCGAAGGCCAGCTGTATAAATCGACGGCCAGCATCGGGGTGACGATGCTGCCCAAACCGGTCGCCGGCACGCGGGAACAGGATGCCCACGACCTGCTGCGCGAGGCCGATACGGCGATGTACCGCGCCAAGGCCGAAGGCCGTAACGGCATCGCCTTTTTCGAGGCGGCGATGCAGACGGCGGTCGAGCGGCGCCTGTCGATGGAGCGCGACCTGGCCGCCGCGCTGGCCAGCGGCGACCTGCGCATGCACGTGCAGCCGCAGGTCGACAGCGACGGCCGCACCATCGGCGGCGAGCTGTTGATGCGCTGGCCGCTGGCCGACGGCACGATGGTGCCGCCGTCGGTGTTCATCCCGGTGGCCGAGGAGTCGGGGTTGATGCTGGCGTTGGGCGCGTGGGCGCTGCGCCAGGCCTGCGAGGCGCTGCTGCTGCTCGAACGCGCCGGCGTGCCGATGCCGCTGTCGGTCAACGTCAGTCCGTTGCAGTTCCGCCAAGCCGATTTCGTCGCGCTGGTGCGGCGCACGCTGGCCGACACCGGCGCGCCGGCCGGCCAGCTGATACTGGAGGTGACCGAGGGGCTGTTGATCGATAAACTGGACGACACCATCGCCAGCATGCGCGAGTTGGCCGCGCTCGGGCTGCGTTTTTCGATCGACGATTTCGGCACCGGCTATTCCAGCCTGGCGTATCTGAAGAAGATGCCGCTGTATGAACTCAAGATCGACCGCGCCTTTATTATCGATACCCCGGATGACGCCAACAGCGCGGCGCTGGTGCAATCGATCCTGGCGATGGCCGGCCATCTGGGCTTGCACGTGGTGGCCGAGGGCGTCGAGACGCGGGCGCAGGCCGATTTCCTGATTGGCCACGGCTGCGCCTGCATGCAGGGCTACCTGTATGGGCGGCCGATGCCGCTGCCCGCGCTGATCGACCAGCTGGCAAACGAGACGGCCAACAAGCCGGCCAACGAGACGGCGGCGACAACGGTGATAACATCGCCGGTATGAATACGACTCCGCCCTCCCCGGCCCCCGACAGCCTGACCGAATTGCGCGACCTGACGCGCCGCTTCGCCCGTGAACGCGACTGGGAGCAGTTCCATACGCCGAAAAACCTGGCGATGGCGCTGTCGGTCGAGGTGGCGGAGCTGGCCGAACATTTCCAATGGCTGCACACCGGCGCCGACACCGAACTCGATGACGCCAAGCGCACCGGCATCCGCCACGAGCTGGCCGACGTGCTGCTTTACCTAGTCCAATTGGCCGACAAGACCGGCGTCGACCTGCACGCCGCCGCGCTGGAAAAGATGGCGCTCAACGCGGCCAAGTATCCGGCCGACCAGGTACGCGGCGACGCCCGCAAATCCACCGAATACTGATCACGCGCGAATGTTCGCGCGCAAGCCGACACCGGCGCCGCACGGCTGCGGGTACGGGTACGGCTACGGCTGCGCTTTGGCGTCCATGCCGAGCGCCTTGCGGATTTGCTCCGAGACGATGCTCCACGATGGCGAGCTGGCGGCCACCTCGTCGTAATGGCTGCCGCCCGGCAGCACGACCACTTCGGCGGCGTCGCCGGCGGCGATGGCGCGGCGCGCGTAATCGTGCCCGACGCGCGGCGGCGAGACGGTGTCGAACTCGCCGTGGATCAGCACCGTGCGCACGCCGGCCGGCAGCATCTCGGCCGGCGAGGTGTCGGCGAAGACGTCGGGTCGCGCGGCGCTCGGCGTGCCGGCCAACTGCGCTGTGTCGCGCTCGCAGCTGGTCTTGATCAACGCGGCCTCGTTGCGCAAGTCGGCCAGGCCGCCAAGGCTGATCACCACCGGCACCGGCAGCGGATCGGCCACGTACAAGGGACTGCTGCGCGGCAGGCGCGCGCGCGAGCCGGCCCATTGCGCCAGGTGGCCGCCGGCCGAGTGCCCGACCAGCACAATGCGCGACAGGTCGAGGCGGTGGGCGGGCGCCAGCGCGCGCAGGCGGTCCATGGCGGTGGCGACGTCGTGGTACATGCCGGGATAGCCGCCGCCGTCCTCGTCGAAGCGGCGGTATTCGATGTTCCACACCGCCACGCCCTGGCGCAGCAGGTCGTCGGCGATGTTGCGCATCTGCGTGATGCCGCCGTATTCCTTGGTCCAGCAGCCGCCGTGGATGATCACGGCGACCGGAAATGGGCCCGGGCCAGGGCCGGCCGGCGCGAACAACTCGGCGAACTGCGACGGCGCGGCGCCGTAGGCCACGCGCAGGCTGGCGTCGGGTCCTTTGAGGGCGAGGTAATCCTGGAGTGTCATTGGCGCGGCGGCCGCGCCGCCCCCGGCGCCACCGGCGATGGCGGCCGCCAGCAAGGTCCTGCCCATTTTTTTCAACATGCGTCGCTCCATGGTGTGATGGCGTCATGCTACACCAAAAAAAAGCCGCCCCGAAGGACGGCCTGGCACCTACGCCGTCAGCGGCTTACCACTTGTAGTTAGCGCGCACGTAGTAGTAGCCGCCGTTGATGCCGAACGGCGAGAACGACGGCAGCACCGTCACCGCCGCGTTGTCGAGCGCCGCGCGCTGGTCGGCCAGCAGCGCCGGATTGACGCCGTTCGGGTAGGTGTTGAACAGGTTGTTGGCGCCCGCCGCCAGCGACAATGCCGGGTTGACCTTGTAACCGACTTCCAGATCGGTGATCGCCTTGGTCTTGATCTCGGTCTTGTGATAGACCGAACCGTCCTCGCTGCCGAAATCGTTCGACTTGCCGTAGATCGCTTCGCGCAGGTTGATGGTCCAGTCGCCGATCTTCCACAGCGCGCCCAGGTTCACGCGCACCTTTGGCGAGGCCGTCTCCAGGTTCGAGATGGCGGTCTTGTCGAGCAGCGTTTGCGGCAGCAGCTGCGAAGGCGCCTGGTTG
>DASVTJ010000490.1:0-6331 GCA_036387635.1 Duganella sp. | reverse complement strand
GTGCTCCTTCCACAGCTTGTCGGCCTTCAGGCCGCCGACATCGTCGGCCAGCTCCTCGAGCGCGAACGCCGCCAGCGGGTGCACGCGCACGCCGTCGGCGGTCAGCTGGCCGTAGGCCGACACTTCTTGCAGGCGCCGGTGCAGTTCCTCGGTCAGCGCCATGTAGCGGTTCTCGCCCAGTTCGACGAAGCGGCCTTGGTTCTTTTGCATCAGCTCCAGCAGGGTGCGCAGGTCCATCACCTTGTTCTCGTCGATCTGCACTTCGCCGCTGGCCGCGAACCAGTCCTTGTTGCTCTTGATGGCCAGGCGCACCTGCTTGGTCTCCACCTTGGCGGTGACGCGGAATTTTTCGCCCTCCGGCCAGGCCAGCACGATGCTGCCGGCTTTTAGATCCTGCAGCTCCAGCAGCAGCTGCAAACACAGCGCCGGCTGGCCGAGCAGCCATTCGCCGTGATCCTGCTCGGCCGCTTCCAGCACCGGGCATTTGGCGATCAGTTCACGCTCGGCGTCGCGCTCGTCGATCAGCTGGCGGCGCGCCTGCACCGGCTTGCCGTTGACGTCGGCGATCACGCTGTCGGCGCCGGCGCCGGGCGCGTAGTAGGCGCCGTTGGCGAGCGGGCGCACCAGCAGCTGCATTTTCAAACCATGCAGGTACGGCAGCAGGTGCACGTGCAGGCGCGGGTCGGCCTCCACCTGTTCCATGTCCGGCGCCGCGCCGCCGATCTCCGACTGCACCGTCACCAGCGACGAGATGGAGCTGATCGCGTGCAGCACCTGCTGCTCGGCGTGGGCCGGCACGTTCAGGCCCTCGCCGACGATGGCGGCGATGCGGCGGTGTTCGTCGAGGATGTTGACCACGCGCAGGCGGGTCGGCGTCTCCTTGCTGACGATGACGAACGAGTTATCGTCCGGGATGCGCGGGTGCAGGCGGATTTCCAGGTTGCCCGGACTTTTCTTGATCAGCAGTTCCGGCTCGCCGGCCAGCAGCTCGACCCGCATGTCGGGCGCGTCGGCCCAGAACAGCAGCGGGTGGCCGATCAGCGACGAGGCGGCGCGCTGCGGATCGATCTCGTACGCCAGTCCGGTGGACTGGTAGCTGCGGTGCGCCACCGAAATCGCCTCCGACACGCGGATATCCTGCGGCGTCAGGAAATCGAACTGCTCCGGCTCGAAGCGCAGCCGCTTCAAGCCGACCGCGCGGCCCTTGCTCCACAAGCCGCGGGCGTCGCGCTTTTGCTCGACCGGCGCGACGTCGGTCAGGCCGTGGCGGTTGTCGTAGGTCAGTTGCCAGACCAGGCGCGCGGCGCCCGGCGCGTCGGCGGCCGCCGGCTGTTGCAGGTTGATCAGCGCCGACAACTGGCGCTGCCAGGCTTCCTGGCGCTCGAACCACACCGTCAGGTCGGGGATGCCGAGGCGTTTGCGCAAGGCCTCCGCGTGGCGTTGCCCCTCGACGTCGCCCAAGTGCCCAAGCAGCGCGGCCGCTTGCGCGGCGATGAACAGGTAGCCGGCGCGTTCGGTGTTGTCCAATAGCTCCTGGATCTCCTGGCGCCGTTCGGCCAGCTGCGGCAGCGACAGCCAGAAATACAGCAGGCACTGGAACATCTGCGTTTGCAGGTTGCTGTCCCACGCCAGTTTGGTGACGGCGTCGGTGGTCATGGTGCCGGCGCGGACCTGGCGCAGCATGTCGATTTGCTGGTGGACGGCGGTGTCGTGGTTTTGCGGCATGCGTACCGCGATGTCGAGGTAGGCGTCCGCCGCTTTTTGCTGTTTGGGGTCGCCGCCGCGCAGCATCGTCAGCAAATATAGATACGCGCCCATGCCGGCGAACAGGTGTTTGCGCTTGCCGGTTTCGCGGCGCAGCGTTTTGAGCGCGGCGTCGAAGCCGGCGATGGCGGCGCCGGTGGCGCCGCGCAGCAGCACGATCGCGCTGGCCAGATACTGGCTTTGCGGTCCGGCGGTGCGTTCCAGATAGCGCTTGGCGTCATCGAGGCGCCCGCACAGGATGGCGTCCTCCGCCAGCGCCATGCGCAGCTCCGGGCCGACGTCGTCCTTGGCCGCCAGCCGCCGTTGCAGGTGCTGCTCGCAGAATTCGCGGATCACCGGCACCGTCGCAAATTCGTGCTGGGCGTTTTGCATCAGCACCGTCAGCACATCGTCCTGCAACAGGGGGTGCACGCGCGCCAGCATGCCCGGCTCGAACGGACGGCCGAAGATGTCGACGATCGGATGCAGCTGCGCCGCCTCGTAGCTGCCCAGGCAAAACGTCAGGATCGGTTGGATCTGTTGCGGCGCCTGGCCGCGCAGGAGGCCCATGCGCAGGCGCGCCATGCCGGCGCGGTAGCTGCGCGGCTCGACGCTGTTCCAGGTCTGGCGCATCGGCACCAGTTCGTCGTAGGCCGCGCACAGGTCGTCGAGCGCGTGGGTGCCGATCGAGGCGCGCATCGCCGGCCAGCGCAGCTTGGGATTGCAGACGAAGCCGCGACCGGTGACGATGCTGATGAAGGCCAGCCGTTCGAGCTTACGCAGCGCTTCATCGAGCGTGCCGACGTTGAAGCCGTGGCCCTCCTGGTTTTCGATGCGCGCCTTGTTCATGTGATCGAGGATGGCGGTGCGCCCGACCGGCTCGCCGATCAGCGCCAGCAGCGCCAGTATCATTTTCTCGTTGAATTCAAGCGCGTCGAATTCGGCCAGCAGCTTCGGGTCGGTCATGCGTGGATCAGTCCTGCAGGTTGTCGATGTGGACCGGCGCGGCCGCCAGCGCCGGCGCGGACGGATCGTGCGCGCCGGCGTTCAGCTTCAGTATGCGCTGGTAGAAGTACAGCTCCGCCTCCAGCGTGCGCACGATGTTCTCGGCCTTGCGGAAGCCGTGGCCTTCGCCCTCCAGCGGCACGTACGCCACCGGCACGCCGCGTGCCTTGAGCGCGTCGACCATCATTTCCGACTGCTGCGGGGGCACCACCTTGTCGTCCAGGCCCTGGAAGAAGATCATCGGGCGCGCCAGCTTGTCGGTGTGGTTGATCGGCGAGCGTTGTCGATACAGCGCCTGCGCCTCGGGCTGCGGCGCGATCAGGTAGGCGGTGTAGCGCGATTCGAACTTGTGCGAGTCGTCGTCCAGGCCTTGCAGGTCGGAGACGCCGTAGTAGCTGGCGCCGGCCTTGAAGACGTCGTGGAAGGTCAGCGCGCACAAGGTCGTCAGGCCGCCGGCGCTGCCGCCACGGATGATCAGGCGGCCGTTGTCGGCCAGGCCGCGCTCGACTAGCGCGCGGGCGCCGGCCACGCAATCCTCGACATCGACGATGCCCCATTGTCCTTTGAGCAGGTCGCGGTAGGCGCGGCCGAAGCCGGTGCTGCCGCCGTAGTTCACATCGAGCACGCCGAAGCCGCGGCTGGTCCAGTATTGCGTGGCCAGCTTCAGCGTGTTGACGGTCATGCTGGTGGGGCCGCCGTGGCTGATGACGATCACCGGCGGCTTGTCGCCCTCCGGCGCGCGCACGTCGCGGTTGCGCGGCGCGTAGAAGAACGCGTGCGCGGTGCGGCCGTTGGCGCTCGGGTAGCTGATATTGGCCGGAATCGAGATGTTGTCCTCGTCGGGCAGCTCGGCGATCGACTGCGCCAGGATTTCCACGCCTTCTTCGGTGAAGTCGATGCGCGCCAGCTCCAGCGGAATCGACGGCCCGCCCGCCAGCATGGCGATGTAGCCGGCGGCCACGCGCAGTTCGCGGATTTCCTCGTACGGGTTGGCGATCGCTTCGAGCTTGCCGCTGGCCGGCAGCAGGCGCGCCAGCCGGCTCACGCCGTTGACGATGTAGGTGCAGACGATTTCGGCGGCCGAACGGAAGCCGTACATCGAATTGCCGAACGTCCAATGGGGCGAGGCGAATTCCGCCTCCATCGGGCACAGGGCCTCGACCGCGCGGCGGTCGGCGCCCAGGCGGTACAGGTTCCACCAGCCGCTGCGGTCGGAGACGAAGTGCAGCCGGCCGTCGGGCGACCATTCCGGCTGGCAGATCGATTCGTCGGCGCCGCCGGCGACGGCCACCGGCGCCACCAGCGCACCGTCGTCCCCGACGTCGGCCAGCCACAAGGTGGTGCCTTCCCACGGCATGCGCGGGTGGTCCCAGGTCAGCCAGGCCAGCGCGCGGCCGTCCGGCGACAGCCGTGGCGACGAATAAAAGTCGGCGCCCTGCGCCAGCACCGTCTCTTCGCCGTCGGCGTCGATCGCGCAAAGGGTGTTGGCCGGTTCGCCGTGGCCGTGGCCGTCATCGGCGTGCAGCTCGCGTACGCCGATCAGCCGCGCGCGAGCACGGTCGACGACGAAATCGGCGAAGCGCTGCTGGCCGGGGCGCGTCAGCGCCACCGGGGCCGAAGCCGAAATTTGCGCGGCGTCCGTGTCGTCATCGGCAACGGTGTTGAGATCGGAGGCATCGAGCCGGTAGACGCGGTTGTCGGCGAAATGGGAGAAGTAGACCGTGTCGCCGTCGACGGCATAGGCGCCGCCGCCGTACTCGTGCACCCGGTTGCGCACATTGAAGGGCGCCGGCGTCAGTTCATCGGTGCTGGCGCCGCGATGGCGCAGCAGCGCGTTGCGGCCCGCCTCGGCGGCGCGGCCGGCCAGCCAGAAGATATCGGTGCCGTCGGCGCCGCCCAGCATCAGCGAAGACAATGGCGTGGCGCCGGCCGCCACGCGCGCGGCGCTGATGGTCGATGGCCAGGTGCCGTAGGCGGCGGTGGTCGGTGCTGATGATGTCATGACGGCTCCAATGGTGCGTTGCGGTTGGGCTGGGGTAGGGGTAGGGCCGGGCGGCGGCGCGCTGCCAGAATGATAGTGAAAGGGCGCGCAATGTTCCAGCGTCCGCGCAAATAAATCGGCGCGGAGTGCGATAATAGCCCTTTCACCGATTTTTGATTGCCTCTCATGCCACAATTTGCTCCGCTTCAGAATGACACCTTCTTGCGTGCGCTGTTGCGCCAGCCGACCGAACACACGCCGGTGTGGCTGATGCGTCAGGCGGGGCGCTACTTGCCGGAATACCGCGCTACGCGCCAGAAGGCCGGCTCCTTCATGGGCCTGGCCACCAATCCCGATTACGCCACCGAAGTGACGTTGCAGCCGCTGGAGCGCTTTCCGCTGGACGCGGCGATCCTGTTCTCTGACATCCTGACGGTGCCCGACGCGATGGGCCTGGGCCTGTATTTCGTCGAAGGCGAAGGTCCTAAATTCGAGCGCCCGCTGAAAACCGAGGCCGACGTGCTGGCGCTGGGCGCACCTGAACTGGGGTCGCTGGATTATGTCTTCAAGGCGGTCACGCAGATTCGCACGGAGTTGAACGGCCGCGTGCCGCTGATCGGCTTTTCCGGCAGCCCGTGGACGCTGGCTTGCTATATGGTCGAAGGCCAGGGTTCGCGCGAGTTCCACACCATTAAAAAGATGTTGTACAACCGTCCGGACCTGATGCACCACATCCTGTCCATCAACGCCAAGGCGGTGGCCGAGTACCTGAACGCGCAGATCGACGCCGGTGCGCAAGCGGTGATGATCTTCGACTCGTGGGGCGGCGCGCTCGCCGACGGCGCCTACCAGGCCTTCTCGCTCGATTACATGCGCCAGGTGGTGTCGCTGTTAAAACGTGACAAGGACGGCGTCAAAATTCCAGCGATTGTCTTCACCAAGGGCGGCGGCCAGTGGATCGAGCAGATCGCCGACATCGGCGCCGACGCGCTGGGCCTGGACTGGACCGTGAACCTGACCCGGGCGCGCCAGCTGGTCGGCCACAAGGTCGGCTTGCAGGGCAATCTGGACCCGGCGATCCTGTTCGCCAGCCCGGACCAGATCCGCGCCGAAGTGCACAAGGTGCTCGACGCCTTCGGCAAGCCGGAAAACGGCAACGGACATGTATTCAATCTGGGCCACGGTATTTCGCAATTCACGCCGCCCGAGAATGTCGCCGCTATGGTCGACGCGGTGCACACTTACAGCAAGGCCCAGCGCGCGTCTTGATTCGGCGTAAATCCGAGGGCACGTTCCGATCGGGACGTGCCCTTTTTCATTGGTGCGCGATGGAAAGCAAACCGACTTATGCACAATTTTTTTTACTGCAAGAATAACAGGCAGCACTAATTTCCAAGGTTTTTAGAAACTTATAACTCATTGATTTTTAAAGATAAATAGTCAGTTCCCCCGTGGGGCCAAGTACTGGTTGTAAACCCATAAGTCGGGCTTCTACTAGTTTATTTCTTCATTGTCCACAAAGTTATCCACAAAGACTGTGGATAAAAAATAAAAGCGCTTAGTAAACCGTGACTTAGCCATAATGTTGTTGTTTTGCGCGGG
>DASVTJ010000489.1:0-4029 GCA_036387635.1 Duganella sp. | reverse complement strand
GCTTGCGCCAGCGCTTGCTCCAGCGGCGCCATCAGCCCCAGGCCCAGCAGACCACCGGCGCACACCAGGCGCACCGAACGTGCCAATACTGTTTCAACCATCATTGTTTTGTTCTCCCATGTCTTGTCTCGATGACCACCTTGGCGGTCGCGTTGTTTGTCGGCATGCGCCCGTGAGAAAAACGTAGCGTTTTGCCAGTCGCCCATCAGATCACCCTGCGATATGCCCTGTCAACGTACAAAGTTCTGTAAAAGTGGGTAAAAGGCGGCGTTTCGTGCCATGCAGGAAGCGCCAAATCGGCGCTGAAAACGCTCTAATTTGGTGCGCGTGCAGAAAACCGCATTGAAACATTGATCCAACGGCAGAAAAGAAGCGAATGTATTGGCGCCGCGTGGCAGCGGTGCCACACGATGGTGCGCCCGGGCGGGCACGGAAAGGTTGTGAAGAAAGCCGCACAACGTACCATTTTTACCACAAAAAAAGGGTGGCGCCGAAGCGCCACCCTTGCGTGGGTTTTCCTGCCGTCAGACGGTTAGAAGAACTTGTAGCTCGCGCCGATTTTCATGTAGCGGCCGATGGCGCCGGAAGCGTCCATCGGGTTGTAGCTCATGCCGCCGTAGGTCTGTGGATCGAGCGGGGCGACCTTGTCGAGCACGTTGTTCATCGACGCGAACAAGGTCAGCTGTTTGCTGACGGCGTAGCGCGCCGACAGGTCCAGCGTGGTGAACGATGCGATCTCGCACTTGTCGTTTGGCGCGTTGGCGCCGCTGACCAGCGTGTTGGCGCACAGCTCGCCTTTGGAGGCCGTGTTGTCCATCTTGTCGCGGTAGTTGACGTTGCCGGTCACGTTCAGGTTGCCCAGATCCCACGAGGCCATCAGGTTGATCTTGTTTTTCGGGGTGCCGGCGCAGTTCGACGTGTCGCAGTTGCCGTGCGTGCCGGCGTACTGGTAGCGCGCGGTGTCGGATTCGACGCGCTCCCACGACGACACGTGGGTCCAGTTCACGCCGATGACCGCGCGGCCGTAGTTGCCCAGGCGCAGGCGCTGCTTGATGTCCAGATCGACACCGGTGACCTTGGTGTAGCTGGAGTTGCGGTACGGTGCCTGGGTCAGCACCAGAGTGCCGGTGTTCGGCTGGACGACGCCGCCGACGACCAGGTTGTTGTCGTTACGCACAGCGGTCGGCAGCGCCGCGGCCTGGTCGTACGGCAGCGAGTTGATCTCGTTGGTGCGCTTGATGGTCCAGCCGTCGAGTGCGACGCTGGTGCCGTCGAGCGGATCCCAGACCAGGCCCAGGGTTTTGCCCTTGGACTCTTCCGGACGCAGGCTTGGGTCGCCGACCTTGACGGCGGCCACGGTGATGGCGCAGTCGGTGGCGGTGGCGCCGCCGGCCGCTGGCACGCCGCCCGGGCAACGCACCGGATCGCGCACCGGCGCCGAGCCGGTCGATTGCGACGTCACGTTGCCTTCGGCCGGGCCTGGGGCGCGGAAGCCTTCGGTGTAGGTGCCGCGCAGCGCGAAGTTCTTGACCGGGGTCCACTTGACGCCGGCTTTCGGCGTCGACGAGCTGAAGTTGTCGTATTTGTCGTACCGGATCGCGGCCGACAGTTCGACCGTTTTGATCACCGGCGCCAGGATCTCGGCGTAGACCGCCTTGACCTTGGTGTCGCCAAAGGCGGCCACGTAGCTCGAGTTGATGGTGCCGTTTTCCGAGCCGGCCAGTGACGGATTCGACAGCTGTTCCTTGCGGTATTCGCCGCCGAAGGCCAGACCCAGGTTGCCGCCTGGCAGGGCGAACAGTTCACGCGAGGCCTTGAAGTCGACGATGTCGAGCTTGGTGGTCGACTTCGACATCGCGTTCACGCGCAGCGCGGCGTACAGCGAGGCCGGGTTGCGGGAAGCCTGGTCGCCGATGTAGTACGGGAAGTATTGCGAAGTCGGGTCGCCCAGCGCGGCGCGCAGCACCGGCAGGTTGAGCATGTTGGTGTATTCCAGGTCCAGCGTCGACTCGGAATGGGTGTAGCCCGTGTCGTAGTCCCAGCCCATGGCCGAACCCTTGATGCCGATGACGGCGCGGGTGAATTCGTTGTTGGCCTTGCGGGTATGGGCGCCGATGTCAAACGCCGAATAGCGCAGGCGGGTATCTACGCCGTACGGATTTTGCGGGTGGGTGGCGTCGAGCAGGGCCATGCTGCCGTAGTTGACGAAGCCCAGCGGATTGGTCGCGTTCGGCGGGAAGGCCACGGTTGGCGTCACCGACGGCGGCGTCAGGGTGAACGACGTGTTGCGCTTGGAGTAGCCCGCTTCGGCGTAAGCCTGGGTGTTCTCGTTGACTTGCCAGGTGCCACGCGTGTACAGGTTGACCGATTCGATTTCCGGTTGCATGTCGCGGAACTGGTCCTGATGCCACAGGCAACCGCCGCCGGAGCCGGTCTGGTCCTTGGTGGCCGACAAGGTCGCGCAGCCAGGCAGCGAGACGTAGTTGTTGTTGGCAGGATTGCGGATCGAGCCGGTCGGGCTGGCCGTGGCGCTATTGGTGCCGGCGATGTAGCCGCCGGCGAACTGGGTGCCGACCGGATAGCCGTACGGACGCAGGTCCGACTTGCCGATGTGGCCGCGGTCCTTGCGGTCGCTGTTTTTCAGGCTGTCGGACTGGTTGTATTCGGCGTTGAAGACGAAGTTGTACTTGTCGTCGTCGAGGCTGCCCTTGCCGTAGGTCAGCGAGGCTTTGTTCTGCTTGCCGTCGTCGTAGCGCGACCAGCCGGTGTCGCCCTTGATTTCCAGGCCCTGGAAGTCCTTGCGCAGGATGATGTTGACCACGCCGGCGATGGCGTCGGCGCCGTAGGTCGACGAGGCGCCGTCCTTGAGGATCTCGATGCGCTCGACGATTTGCATCGGCACGCTCGACAGGTCGGTGAAGCTCTTTTGGCCGTCATCGGCGCGCGCGAACGGCGCCATGCGACGGCCGTTGAGCAGCACCAAGGTGGAGGTGGCGCCCAGGCCGCGCAGCGAGATCGCTGTCGAGCCGGCCGCGAAGCCGTTACCGAAGCCGGTCGGCAGCGAGCCGGCGCCGTCGGCGGTCAGGGTTTGCAGGTATTCGGAGACGGTGCCCTTGCCCGATTTGAGCAAGTCGTCACGGCTGATCACCTGGATCGGGGAGGCGGTTTCAGCGGTCGCGCGCTTGATGCTCGAACCGGTGATCTCGACGCGCTGAACCGGCGCGTCGGCCGTTTGCGCCATGGCCGGCGCGCTCATCAAACCTGCCGCGGCGACGCTGCCCGAAAAAATCAGACGTACCGAACGGGACATAACTGTTTCCATCATCATGCTGAAACTCTCCACTGAATTGGGGTAACCCGACCGAGCCGCCTGCCATGTCGCGATACGGCACGGCGGCGCTGTTTTTATGCGGGATCTTTTAAACTTGCTGTAACAAATAAGAGCATTTTGGCTGTCGATGTGTCAATGTGTCCGATGGGCTTGGCGGGGCGGCTGCGGTGCTCGCCGGCCGAGCCCGGACCTTGTTGTCGCTGTGCAGTGACCACCGCGCTACATCGAACGTCCGCCAATGTCGCGCAATATGTCAACATTATCAGCAAGTCGATGGTCGATGTTGCTGTGGGTGAAAATATCGAGGATCGCTAATCTTGTCCGAAATAAAACTGTAACAACTTGGCTTTTGTGACGATTTGACGACAGAATCGCGGTTTCCACGGTGATTGTTCGCTTTGCAACGGCTTGCGACAACCCCGCTCTCGTGCCGCATTGACTGCCGAAGCCGGGGCCGGGGTTGCCCATCCGGTGTTGCCCATCGTGTATAACTGCGGCTGCGGACATTAGAGGAGGTGCGCGGGATGGTTGCTTATGTTGTGCGCCGCGTGTGGCAGATGCTGCCGACGATGCTGGGCGTGGTGGTGCTGGTGTTCGCGCTGTTTAACTGGGTCGGCGGCGATCCGGCGTATATTTTGGCCGGCAAGATGGCCAACGCCGAGGCCATCGCCAACATCCGCCACCAGCTCGGCGTCGAC
>DASVTJ010000488.1:0-8895 GCA_036387635.1 Duganella sp. | reverse complement strand
GCGCGCAACAGATCAGCGCGCGTTGGTCTTCATCGCGGCCGCCACTTCGCGTTTGCCGTCGCGGTCCTTCTCGGTTGCGCGCTTGTCGTGCATCTTCTTGCCCTTGGCCAAGCCGATTTCACATTTCACGCGGCCGCCCTTGTAATGCAGGTTGAGCGGCACCAGCGTATAGCCGGAGCGCTCGACTTTGCTGATCAGCTTGTCCATTTCCTGGCGGTGCAGCAGCAGCTTGCGGGTGCGGATCGCTTCCGGGCTGATATGGGTCGAGGCGGTGGGCAGGGCGCTGATGTGCGCGCCGAACAAGTACAGTTCGTCGCCTTTGATGGTGACGTAGGCTTCCTTGATCTGGACGCGGGCGTCGCGGATCGCCTTCACTTCCCAGCCTTCGAGCACGATGCCCGCTTCGTAGCGGTCCTCGATGAAGTAGTCAAAAAAGGCTTTTTTGTTATCGGCTATGGTCATGGGGATCGTAAATCAGCTGTAAACCCGTGCGGGTCGGTTAAACTACTGCTTCGCGTCAAAAAACGCGACTAATCCCACATCATAGCAAATGGTTCGACAATGGCAGTAGTGCACAAATCAGTTTTCCTCGGTTACAGCGCCCAGCAGATGTTCGATCTGGTCGCCAACATCGATGACTATCCCAAGTTTCTGCCGTGGTGCAGTGGCGTCGAGATCCGCGAGCGCACCGGTAACGTGGTGGTGGCCAGCATCGGCATCAACTATCACGGGGTGCGGCAAAGCTTTACGACCTCCAACGAGAACACGCCGCCGAGCACCATCAATATGAAGCTGGTCGACGGTCCCTTCAAGTATCTGGACGGCGTGTGGACCTTCAAGGCGCTGCGCGAGGATGCGTGCAAGATCGAGCTGGACATGCGTTACGAGTTTTCCGGCACCTTGCTCGACAAGCTGATCGGGCCGGTGTTCGGCATGATCGCCAACAGCATGGTCGATTCCTTCTGCAAGCGGGCGGAAACCGTCTATGGCGGCTGAACTGATCAATGTGCAAGTCTGCTACGCCAGCGACGCGGTGCAATTTTTGCGCGTGCTGCGGGTGCCCGTCGGCACCACCCTGGAGCAGGCCCTCGCCGCCAGCGGCGTGCTGGACGAAGTGCCGGGCATCGATCTGTCCACGATGCAGGTCGGCATCTACGCCAAGAAGAAGACGCTGGATACGGTGCTGCGCGAGCACGACCGCGTGGAAATCTACCGCCCGCTGATCGCCGACCCGAAGAATGCGCGCCGCCGCCGCAAGCCTGCCTGACGCATGCGTCGACTTCGAGACGCCCGACCTGACGAAGGCTCCGCTTAATCCGGTACCAAACTTAGCGCGGCATGCTATGCTTTGTACACCTCAGGAGGTTTGGCGTGAACTACTTTGACATTGAACCGATTAGTTATCTCAAGACGAATCCTAGCGATGTGGTCAAACGGGTGCAAGAGTCTCGTGAGCCAGTCGGAATAACCGTTAATGGGCGCGTTCAGGCAGTGATTCAAGACCCGATTTCGTTTCAAAAAACCAGAGATCAGCTCACGATGCTTCGCATTCTTGCCATTGGCCAACAACAGATTGCAGAAGGTAAAGTAACTGATCACGATGCTTTGTTTGACCGTCTTGAGGCTGAAGATAACGAAGGCTGATCATCAATGAAAATCTCTTGGACTGATGTCGCAATTGATGATCTTCTGGAAATTCGTGAACACTGGCAAGCAGAATCCAAAGAGTATTCCGCTCAGCTCACAAAAGGCATTCGCGCCGCCGTCGCGACTCTTAAAGACTGGCCCCATCAAAAGGGTACTTATATCAAAGAGTTGGAAGATTTGAGTCTTTCCCAATATCGCCAAATTCTTTACGAAAAGTATCGCATTATTTTTGAGCGCGTGGAAAGCCAAGACACTTTCGTCATTCACATTGTTTGCCATACGAGCCGCAACCTTGAGTCGCTGCTGCGACGTCGCCATCTCGCCAATCACACTTAACCTAGAAATCGGCCCCTGGCGCCTGGCCGCAGTGCCACGTGTGCATAAGCTACAATATTGGCCAACCGAAAAGACTGCGGAGCCAAATTGATCGAAACACACACCGCGCCACAAATCCTGCACCGCGCCGGCGTCGTCCTGCTGGTCGTCGGCGCGCTCGACATCGCCTACCTCATCTGGTGTCTGTCTACCGGCGCCAGCTATTCTTACAGCATGACCATCCCCGCCGTGATCGCCGGCGTGCTGCTGATGCGCGGCAGTCTAAAGGCCGTTGTCGCGTTGATCTGGATCGCCGGCATCCTGTTGCCGATGGCGATTGCCAGCGGGGCGATGTCGGTGATGCAGCCAGTCGATCTGACCTTGACCCAGCTGCGTCTGGCGCCGTTGACCCACTTCGGCGCGGCGCTGCCGCTGGTGCTGTTCTGCGGACTGTTGTACTGGCTGTTGCAGCAGCTGGCCCGCCAGCCGGTGCAGGCGGCGATCCAGACCACGGGGCGTAAGCGGCCCGCCATCAACGTGGCGCTGACTGTCGGCGTGGCGCTGTCGATGCTGGCGCTGACAGGCAAACAAATTGGGCAGAACAGCGATTTGAAGAACAAGGCCGAGCAGCTGGCGCGGGAAAAGCACGGCGCGCAGTACCGCTATCATGCGGCCAAGATCGCTCCGCGCGACGACACCGAGGGGACGTTTGTCGAGGCCAAGGTTCAGGCCTGGAATGAGAACAGCCTAGACACGGTCGACGTGTTCTGGAAAGAGAAGTGAGGTAGAGGAGAAGTGAGGTAGTGCGAGGCCACGTGGGGCGGATGGGGCGCAACGCCGTCATCCGCCCCACGTGCTTTCGACATCCAGTCGGATTAGCGTCCGCTGATGTTGACGGTGCGCGCGTCCAGCTTCACCTTGACGGTGGCCGCCGGTTTGGCGCCGGCAGATTCGGCCAGCGTGACGACGTACTCGCCGGCCGCGATCTTCCAGGTTTTGCTGGCGCTGTCGTACATGGCCAGCAGGCGTGGATCGATTTTCACTTTGGCCTTGCCGCTGGCGCCGGCCTTCACCGCGATCTTATCCCAGCCGCCCAGGCGCTTCGGCGCTTCCCAGCCACCGGCGGCCGGCGACACATACACCTGTCCGACCGCCTTGCCATCGCGCTTGCCGGTGTTGCGCACATTGAAGGTGACGTCGATGCCGGCGCCATCGGAAGACTTGTTCGCGTTCAGGTCCGAATAAGCGAAGCTGGTGTACGACAGGCCGTAACCGAACGGGAACAGCGGCTTGTGGCCTTTCAGATCGAACCACTTGTAGCCGACGGCCGCGCCTTCGATGTTGTAATCGGTGGCGACTTTCTCCATGATGGCTTCGTCCTTGGTCACCGCGTCGCCGTCGATCACGGGACGCGGCAATTGCGCCACCGAGGCCGGGAAGGTGGCCGGCAGGCGTCCCGACGGATTGACTTCGCCGGTCAGCACGCGCGCGATCGCCGCGCCGCCGCTGGTGCCCGGATACCAGGCTTCGACCACGGCGCCAACGCTGTTCAGCCATGGCATGACGATCGGGCCGCCGGTTTGCAGCACCACGATGGTCTTGGCGTTGGCCTTGGCCACGGCGGAAATCAGCGCGTCCTGTTTGTTCGGCAGGTTCAGGTCCGGCGCGTCGATGGCCTCGGCCATCCACTGGTTGCCGAACACGATGGCGACGTCGCTCGCCGCCGCCAGCTTGGCAGCGGCCGCCGCGTCCTTGCCGTCGTGGTACACGACCCTGGCGTTGGTGCGCGTGCTCAGTTCCTGCATCGGCGACGAGCGGTGGTACAGCATCGGGCCCGGGAAGAAGGCCGGGCCTTCGTTGGCGACCGGCGACAGGCCGATCGGATACACCTGCGCCGAGCCGCCGCCGGACAGCACGCCGACGTTGGCGTGGCCGCCGATGATGGCGATGGTGCGCACGTTGGCCCCGAGCGGCAGCAGGTCGTTGCTGTTCTTGAGCAGCACGATGCCTTCTTCGGCGTCGGCCTGCGAGATTTTGCCGTTGGCGGCGAAGTCGATGCCGGCGTCGTCGGACGTCGGCGTGGCCACCGGATGCTCGATCAGGCCATTGGCGAACATGCTGCGGGTGATGCGCTTGACCATGTCGTCCAGGCGCGCCTGCGGCACGTGGCCGTTGATGACCGCTTCCCTCAACGCTTCGTTGAAGTAGGCCGACTTGTCGAACGGGTGGCCCGATTGCTGGTCCAGGCCATGCATCGCCGCCGGCACGGTGGAGTGGGTCGCGCCCCAGTCGGACATGACGTAGCCCTTGAAGCCCCAGTCCTTTTTCAGCACCTCGTTGAGCAGGTAGTCGCTCTCGCACGCGTAGGCGCCGTTGACGCGGTTGTACGCGCACATCACCGAACCCGGATTGCCGCGTTCCATGGCGATTTGCAGCGCCAACAGGTCCGACATGCGGCCGGCGGTATCGTCGATCTTGACGTTGACGTGGTTGCGGTTGGTTTCCTGGTCGTTGTAGGCGAAGTGCTTCAGCGTCGAGACGATGTGGTTCGACTGCACGCCGCGAATCTGCTCGCCGACCATGACGCCGGCCAGCAGCGGATCTTCGCCGCCGTATTCGAAGTTGCGGCCGTTGCGCGGCTCGCGCATCAGGTTGACGCCCCCGGCCAGCATGATGTTGAAGCCGGTCTTGCGCGCCTCGCTGCCGATCATCGCGCCGCCGGCGAAGGCCAGCTCGGGATTCCAGGTGGCGGTGGTGGCCAGGCCGGAGGGCAGGGACGTGCGCTGGTAAGGTTTTTTCGACGCGGCCTGCGTGGCGACGCCGACGCCGGCGTCGGCTTGCCATTGCGGCGGCAGGCCCAGACGCTCGATGCCGGGGATGAAGCCGGCCGAATCCTTGCGGCCTTCTTTGGGCGCGACGTGTTTTTTGGACTCGAAATCGGTGGAGAAGTAGCCGAAGACGGTCTGGATTTTTTCGTCCAGCGTCATCGCCTTGACCAGCTGCTCGGCGCGTGCGTCCGGGGTCAGCGCTTTATTGAGCCAGGGACGCTTGGCGTCGGCGGCATGGGCCGCGCCGGCGAGCGTGGAAGACAACATAAGAGGGTAGACCAGTGCCAGTGACAGCCAGAGACGCTTCTTCATACGATTGCTTTGTCCTTATAGTTTGATTTTATCGGTCAGCGCGGGATCAAAACGTCCAGCGCGTAGAATCCACCCGCAACGATACCGGTCACGCGCGGTTCAGGCAATCGTTTTCCGTTCAGCGAAACCTGAATCTCGCTCACATTCTCGCCGACATCGGCGCGGCGGATCGACACCCCGAAGGTCGCGCCGCGGAACTGGCGGGTGACCTTGATGGCGTCCCAATGGGCGGGCAGTTGCGGCTGCACCAGCAAGGCGCCGGTGTCGCCCCTCAAGCCGCACAGGCCCTCGATGAAGCAGCGGTAGGCCCACGACACGGTGCCGGTGTTGAACAACTGGCTGGAGCGCCCGGCCGTGCGCGGATACTGGTGGTAGGCGCCGCGATAGTAGTTGGGGATGAAGACCGGCAGTTGGCCGCGTTGCAGGTAATCGGCCTCGCTCGGGCCGGGGATCATCTGGCGCAGCAGCTTGTAGGCGCGGTCGCCTTCGCCGATCGTGTACAGGCTGTAGATGTAGAAGATCGAGGCGTGGTTGTAGACCGCGCCGTTTTCCGCTGAACCGGGATGCTTTTGCGTCACGCGGCCGACGTCGTCGCGCATGGCGCTGTAGGGCGGCGCGAACATCGCCACGCCGTAAGGCGTTTCCAGCTGCTGCTCGACCTGCGCCATCATGGCGGCGCGCTGGCCGGCGTTGGCGGCGCCGCCGAGCATCGCCCACGCTTGCGGGTTCAGGTAGATGCGCCCTTCCTTGTCCTTGCTGATGCCGAAGGTGATATTGTCGTCGGTGATGCCTCGGGCGTACCAGTCGCCGTCCCACAGATGCTCGTTGGCGGCGCGGTTGACGGCCATGGCGCCGGCGCGGAAGTGCTTCGCGCCTTCCGCCACCGACGCGCCGCCGGCGTGTTTTTCGCAGATGCCGGCCCACAAATTGAGCGCGTAGGCGGTGGCCACGGTCAGCCAGCCCGACACGCCGCGCCCCTTGTAACCGACCATGTTCATCGGATCGCACCAGTCGCCTTGCGCGATGTAGCTCAGGCCACGCTGGTCGCGCGCCTGCAGCAGCCAGTCCATCGCGCTGCTCATGCGCTCCGATACCGTGATGGCCACGCCGCTGTCGGCGCCCACCACCTCCTCGTTGAGGATGTCGTAGTCGTCGGTCTCGTCAAGGTACACCTTGAGCGCGACCGGCAGCCACACGCAATGGTCGGTGTGCGGCACCTGGTTGATGTATTTGAGTTCGGCGCCTTCGCCCAACAGTATCCCGTCCGGCATGGCGCCGCTGGCCTCCTGCTGCGACAGCGCGTGCAGGAACGCCGCGCGCATGACGCCGGGCTTGATATAACTCATGCCCATATTGTCTTGCAGGTAGTTGCGCGTCTGCGGATCGGTGCTCAGGCGATTGACGTCGCCATGGTAGAACACCTGGCGCGGCAGCCAGTTGTTGACGAAGTTGTCGAGCTCCTTGTCCGGGGTTTCGATCCGCAGGCATCCGCGCCCGCCGGCGATGTAGTCGGCGTAGTCCTTGCGCGCCGCCTCGAAGGCGCCGGCGGCCAGATATTTGTCGCGCATGGCGACGATTTCGGCGTCGTCGAAGGCGGGGCCGAAAATGAAGCGGTAGTCCTGCGACTGCCCCTGCGCCAGCGCCAGGCGGTACTGCACCACGGCGGCCGGCGTCTCGTAACGCGCGTCGCCGTTCGACAGCGATTCGTCCTGGATCGCGCTCGGGTGGTGCAAACCGCCTTCGCCCTCGAACGCCTGCTGCTGCACTTCCCACGCCAGCGGCGCGTGCTCGCACAGGAAGTAGGTCTTGTCCTTGAAATCCTTCTGCTTGAAGTAGTCGGTCACCTTCTGGTACGGCGTGACGCAGCTGGCCACGACGCCGCCCAGGTCCGCGCGGTATTCGCCCGACTGGTTCATCCACGACATGTAACCGATCGGGAAGTAGGGGTAGACACTGAGCTTGCGCGCGCGGCCGGACAGGTTGGTCACGCGCAGCGACCACAGTTCCACCACGTCGGTGGTCGGAATGCTCAAGGTCAGTTCAATGCGCAGGCCCAGATGCTCGATGGTCCATTCGATGTCGCTTTTGCCGACCGAGAAATTGAAGCTGTCGACCGGCGCGCGCACCGGCTCGTAAGGCGCGGAGAACAGCTCGCCCGTTTCCTCGTCCTTGATGTAAAAGAAGCGGCCCGGATGGTGGGCATAGTAATTCTGCTCCGGCTGCATGAAGGTCTTCGCCTCCAGGTTCGGCGCGTAGGCGTACTTGGCCGGTTCCGGCTGCATGTACTGCGCGACGGCGTAGCCGCGGCAGGTCACCTGGATCATCATCTTCTGGTTCCACAGGAAGCCGGCGGCGCGCGGCATCGCCGTGGCGCTGGTCAGTTCGAAGCGGTCGCCATCGTGGGTTGGGCGTAGCATGAAGCAGTCTCCGTAAATATTCCGTAAATATTAAGTCGCCTTGCGTTGTTCCAGGTCGGCCTGGATCTGAAGCAGCTTGGTGTTGTCGAGGTTATAGAAGAACATGACCGCCACCGCCAGCACCGCGAACGCCGCCGGAATGAACGACATCAGCCAGACGATGCCGGCCTGCGAGCCAACCGATTGTGCGGCGTTGGCGACATATCCCAGTTGCGTGAACAGCGCGCCGATGACGGCGACGGCGACGGCGGTGCCGAGCTTTTGCGAGAAGGTGGCGGCGGCGAAGGTCATCGCGGTCGCGCGCCGGCCGGTGCGCCATTCGTTGTAGTCGGCGGTGTCGGCGTACATCGAGAAGGCCAGCGGCGACTTCGGTCCCAGCGCCAGGCCCATGCCGATCTGCAGCGCGAACATCAGCGTGACCTGGTCTTTCGGCACGAAGAAGAAGCCCGCCGACAGCAGCGCCGTCACGCTCATCAAAATCATCATCAGCTTTTTCTTGTCGATGAAGCGCGTCAGGAACGGCGTCAGCGAGGCGCCGACGGCGGCCGAGATCATATACGCCGGCACGAAGCCCTGCATCAGTTCCGGGCGCCCGACGACATATTTAAAGTAGTAGGCGGCGCTGGTGGTGCGCAGCGTGATGGTGATCATGATGATCAGCGCCAGGAAGAACAGCGCCACCCACGGGCGGTTCTGCGACAGGTCGCGGATGTCCTGCATGACGTTCGACTTTTGCGTCGGCGCCGGCGCGATGCGTTCGCGCGTGTTCAGGAACGTCAGCACGAACAGGCCGGAGGCGAACACGCTCCACACCAGCATCGTCAGCTGCCAGCCCAGTTTATCGTCGCCGCCGCCCAGCCACGACACCATCGCCGGCGTGGCGGCCGTGACCAGCGTGCCGCCGGCGAAGGCGAAAATGAAGCGCAGGCCGTTGACGGTGGAGCGCTCCTGCGGATCGGCCGACAGCACGCCGGACAAGGCGTTGTACGGGATGTTGATGCACGTGTAGCACACCATCATCAGCAGGTAGGTGGTGTAGGCCCAAATCAGCTTGCCGTCATTGCCCAGGTCCGGCGTGGTGTAGGTGAGGATGGCGGCGCAGGCCAGCGGCACCGGCACCCAGATCAGATATGGGCGGAATTTACCGAAGCGGGTGGTGGTGCGGTCGGCGGCGGCGCCGATCATCGGGTCGGTGAAGGCGTTGATGATTTTGATCGTAAACATCATCGACGCCGCCGCGCCGGCCGAGATGCCGAAGACGTCGGTGTAGTAAATCAGCAGGAAGGTGGCGATATTGGTCCAATAAAAATTGAAGCCCATATCGGCGACGCCGTAGCTGATCTTCTCGCGCCAGGTCAGTGGTTTGTTCATGACGA
>DASVTJ010000487.1:0-4174 GCA_036387635.1 Duganella sp. | reverse complement strand
GCGCAGTTCGTCGTTGGAGAACAGCTTGATGCGCCACTGCGCCGATTGCGCGCTGTTGACCGATTCGGCGTCGGATGGACCGAACATCATCAGCGACGGCCACCACCAGCGGTTCAGCGCGTCCTGCGCCATCGCCTTTTGTTCGGGCGTGCCGCGCGCCAGCGACAGCATGATGTCGTAGCCCTGGCGCGCGTGGAACGACTCCTCCTTGCAGACGCGGATCATGGCGCGCGCATACGGGCCGTACGAGCAGCGGCACAGCGGGATCTGGTTGATGATGGCCGAGCCGTCGACCAGCCAGCCGATGGCGCCCATGTCGGCCCACGACAGAGTCGGATAATTGAAAATGCTGGAGTATTTGGCTTTGCCGCTGTGCAGCGCGGCCAGCAGCTCGTCGCGCGACACGCCCAAGGTCTCGGCGGCGCTGTACAGGTACAGGCCGTGGCCGGCCTCGTCCTGGATCTTGGCCAGCAGGATCGACTTGCGCTTGAGCGTCGGCGCCCGCGTGACCCAGTTGCCCTCCGGCAGCTGGCCGACGATTTCCGAGTGCGCGTGCTGGGAAATCTGGCGGATCAGGGTCTTGCGGTAAGCGTCCGGCATCCAGTCCTTGGCCTCGATCTTGACGCCGTCGTCGATGCGGGCCTGGAAGGCGCGCTCGTCGGCGGCCATGTCGTCGGCCGTGCGAACGGTGCTCAGGCCGGTCTCCACTATTTGTGCGTACATCGCTGTCTCCTCTTTTCCGGGTCTGGCTTCATATTACGATACACAATCTGATTTTACTACGACTATTTCGAATCATATTAAAATGAGGTATCCATAAAGAAATGGAAAGCAAATAATTGCTGCGCGGCGCGCGCGGCCAAGTAAACTGTTGTCTTCCTATACAGATGAGCCGAACGCCTATGAATTACTCCGATTGGATAGCGCAGTTTCTCGCCGGCGAACCGCCGCGCTCGAAGTCGCTGGTGGTGACGATCTTCGGCGACGCCATCGTGCCGCACGGCGGCATGGTGTGGCTGGGCAGCCTGATCGAGCTGCTGGCGCCGTTCGGGGTCAACGACCGGCTGCTGCGCACGTCGGTGTTCCGGCTGGCGCAGGAGGGCTGGCTGGGGGCGCAGCGCGACGGCCGGCGCAGCTCGTACGCGATCACGCCGGACGCGATGGCGCGCTTCGTGCACGCCTACCGGCGCATCTACGCGCCGCCCGACGTGCATTGGGACGGCAGTTGGACCTTGATCGTCAACGGCGACGGCGCGCTCAACGCGGCCGAGCGCGGGGCGGTGCGCAAGGAGTTGCTGTGGGAAGGCTACAGCGTGATCGCGCCGGGCATCATGGGCCATCCGGCGGCCGACGGCGTGGCGCTCGAGGAGTTGTTGAAGCGGCTGGGCGTGGCGGGCAAGCTGTTCGTGGTGCAGGCCAAGTCGATGGAGCGGGTCGGCGGCCGGCCATTGAGCGATCTGGTGGCCGACGGCTGGGATGTGGACGGCGTGGCGCGGGGCTACACAGGCTTTATCGCGCGCTTCTCGCCGTTACTGGCGGCGCTGCAAGCCGATGCCGGCGCCGGTGCCGGCGCTGAAGCGCTCACGCCGCAGCAGGCGTTCGTGCTGCGCACATTGCTGATCCACGCATACCGCCGGGTGCAGTTGCACGATCCGCAATTGCCGGTGGAGCTGCTGCCGACGCCGTGGCCGGGCGCGCTCGCTTACGAGCTGGCGCGCGGTATTTATCAGGCGCTGTACGCGGCCGCCGAGCGCCATGTGGAGGCGGTGTTGCGGCGCGAGGATGCCGCCGTGCCGGCGGCCGAGCCGGCGTTTTTCCAGCGCTTCGGCGGACTGGCTTGACAGCGGTGACGCTTGGCGCACGTTTAGCGCAGCCACGTGCGCCAGATTTGCCGCATGTGCGCGTGATGGTCGACGATGAAACGCTCCACTTCGCGCAGCTGCGCGCCCGACAGGCCGGTGTGCCATGCCAGCGCCACCTCCGGCTCGAGCCAGAACTTGGCGGTGCCGTCCGGATGCGAGACATGGATGTGCATGCGCTTGTCGTTGCGGGCGAAGAAATAGTAGCGGAAGTCGTCGACCTGGAATAGCGGCGGGTTCATTCAGGGCTCCTGCGCGGCGTTGAGGTGACCTCAACTTAGCAAACCCGGCGCCGTGCGGGCTTGCGCTGGCGCAGGGCGGCGGCGGGCCGCTGGCGGGAGCCTGTATGATGTCGGCACTGCGCCAAAAGCGCGACCCCACCTCACTGAATCCACCAGGACTTACGCCATGTCTATCAAAATCAGCCAGCAATTCGACGCCGGCGCCATCGACGTCGTGCGCGCCGACGATCCGGCCGCCATCGACCTGAACATCCGCAAGGATTCCCACGCCGACATCACCCAATGGTTCTACTTCCGCGTCCAGGGCGCCCAGGCGACGCCGTTGAACCTGCGCTTTTTGAACGCCGGCAAGTCGGCCTACCCGGACGGCTGGAACGATTACCAGGCCGTCGCCAGCTACGACCGCGACAGTTGGTTCCGCGTGCCCACCACCTATGACGGCGAAGTCATGACGGTCAGCCACACGCCGGAGTACGACAGCGTCTACTACGCCTATTTCGAGCCGTACTCGTGGGAACGCCACCTGGCCCTGCTGGACAACGCGCAACTGTCGCCGCTGGTCAAGCAGGTCGACCTGGGCAGCACCATCGACGGGCGCGACCTCAACATGCTGGTCATCGGCGACCCGGACGCGGAACAAAAGGTCTGGGTCATCGCGCGTCAGCATCCCGGCGAGACGATGGCCGAGTGGTTCGTCGAGGGCATGGTCGACGCGCTGCTCGATCCGGCCAACCCGTTCGGCCGCCAGTGCCTGAAGGAAGCGGTGTTCTACGTGGTGCCGAACATGAATCCGGACGGCTCGGTGCGCGGCAACCTGCGCACCAACGCCGCCGGCGCCAACCTGAATCGCGAGTGGCTCAATCCAACGATGGAGCGCAGCCCGGAAGTGTTCCTGGTCAAGAACAAGATGCTGGAAACGGGCTGCGACCTGTGCCTCGACATCCACGGCGACGAAGGCTTGCCGTACGTGTTCGTGGCCGGCAGCGAATCGTTGCCGAACTTTTCGCCGGAGCAGGCCGAGGCGCAGCAATACTTCATCGACAATTTCCTCATCGCCAGCCCGGACTTCCAGGACGACTACGGCTACGGCGACACGCCGTACACGCCGGAGACGCTGACGATGGGCTCGCCGCACGTCACCCACGCGTTCGGCTGCCTGTCGCTGACGGTGGAGTTGCCGTTCAAGGACAACGCCAACGATCCGGACCCGGACACCGGCTGGAACGGCGCCCGTAGCGCCGAGCTGGGCCGCGCGGTGTTGCAGCCGGTGCTGCAGTCGTTGTTGGCGCAGCAGTAACAGCGGCGCCAGCCGGTTCCCTGCGGCGCGACAAAGTGGCTGTCGCGGGGGAAAATACACTGGAACTCATACGGCGCATCCACGCGCCGCTTCGGGAGGTTCAGCATGACTACCTTGATCTTATCGGCGCTCTCATCGGCGCTCGCATCGACACTGCCATCGGCGCGCCGCGCGCTGCGGGTGGCAGCGCTGCCGGCGCTGGCATTGTTGCTGGGCGCCTGCACCACGCCTTATCGTCCGCCGCAGGTTGTCGAGCCGGGCGCTCGCTTTCCCGGCCTCATCGACCTGGCCGCCAGGGCCGGCGACGCCAGCGCCGACGTGATATTGGTGCACGGCATCTGCACCCAGGACGCCAGTTGGGCCGAGCGGGTGGTGGCGCAGCTGGCGCAGGCCGTCACGGACGCCACCCTGCCGCCAGCGCCGCAAGCGCCACCGGCGGCCGCCCTGGCCGACGATCCGCAAATCCAGATCGTGCCGTCGACGCTGGAAAGCCCGGCGGGCCGCCTGCGCTTCAACGCGCTGATCTGGTCGCCGCTGACGGTGCCGCTGAAGCGCCAGTTGTGCTACGACCAGACCGACAAGTCGGCCATCTGCGCCGGCGAGCCGCCCTACCCGTTCATCCGCGCGCGCATCAACGCCCGCATCAAGGATGTGCTGGTCGACGATTGCCTGCCCGATGCGCTGATCTACCAGGGCGTGGCGCGCGACGAGATCCAGCGCCGCATGCGCGCGGCGATCATGCAAGTGCTGGCCCTGAGCGACGCGCCGCCCGATTT
>DASVTJ010000486.1:0-5015 GCA_036387635.1 Duganella sp. | reverse complement strand
TGTCCACCGTGCCTGGTGTGAATGGTTGAGTCTGCATGATTTTTCCTTATGGTTTGTTAAACAACGCGGAACCGATCATGCCTTAGGGAACGCGATAGCAATGTTAGGACTCGTACGGATGCACCGCTTTCGTGCGGATTGGGTGGTGAAAGTGTGAAACCACGACGTCGCGGCGCCCCGACGAGATCGCGACCGAGCCGGTGCCAGCCACCAACACGCCGCCGTCTTGCGCTGTACCCGCGAGACCGGACGGATCTGTGAGAAATGCCAACAAACCAAGCATTTGACAACTTTTAGTTTGACATCCGTATTGGAAACTATGTAATATGAAATCGATTTCAAAAGTTGAAAAAATTTTTCAACTGAGTTGAAAACGATTTCAAAGCAGTGTTACACTCGTTTGAGCACCGAAAGGGTCCTTTTTACTTGCTTGGGCGTTGGGAATCGTCGGCACTAGCACGAGTGGTTATGTTACCGCTATCAAATCCAGGCTTTGGCAACGATAGCGCCAAGCCTGATGCGTATCGAAGAATTGCAGCAGTAAAGCGTTTCATGTAGTCCAGTGTTGTCTGTGGTCTTATGCCCCTCGTCTTCCCGGTCGAGGGGTTTTTTTTTGCCTTAGCGCAGCTTGATCTTGGCGACAGTCAATTCGTCGCCCACTTCGATGGCCGCCTCTTCATAATCCGGCGGGCCGAACTTGCCGCGCGCGTCGCGGCTGAAGCCGTAGTTTTCGCTGGGGATGCCGATCAGGTTGCGGTCGAGCTTGTCATTCTGGTTCTCGTCCTGGTAGGCCAGCACCGCCCACGTGCCTTTGGGGACATTTTTGATCGTGACGACGGTTTCGTCGGCCTGGGCCGGCGCCGAGCCGCTATACGCGCAATCCTTCAGAAAGCGTTCTTTGTCGCACACGGCGACGTTGACCTTGCCCCTGCCGCCGATCACCGACAAGACGTGCACTTCAACGTTGGCGGCCGATACGGAGGCCGCCGCCGTCGCGGCGCACACCAGGGCGGCGCAGCACAGCGCGCGCGACAAAAATGACGTGAACTTTGGTTGCATAAGTTTCCTTTTTTTGAATTGGAGTGGTTGATCCGAATGGTTGCTGGCGCTGCGGAAAGAGCGTCTATGGTAGTCTGTCTGCATCGCTGTTTTCACTTGATCATGAATCGCTACACTCTATGATTTTCAACGCCTTCATCGTGCTGCTCACCGTCGTGCTGATGGAACTGTTTTCCATTGTCGCGCACAAGTACGTGATGCACGGATTCGGGTGGGGCTGGCACAAGTCGCACCATGAGCCGCGCACCGGCTGGTTCGAAAAGAACGATTTGTACGCGGTCGTGTTCGCTTCGCTGGCGATCTTCCTGATCTACGTCGGTACCGAAGGCTACCATCCCCTCGAATGGATCGGCGCCGGCATGACCGCCTATGGCTTCCTGTATTTCGTCGCCCACGACGGCCTGGTGCACCGCCGCTGGCCGTTCCAGTACACGCCGCGCAGCGGTTATCTGAAGCGGCTGTACCAGGCGCACCGCATGCACCACGCGGTCGCCGGCAAGGATGGCGCGGTGTCGTTCGGCTTTCTGTATGCGCCGCCGGTGACGGAACTCAAGCGTCAGCTGCGCGTGTTGCATGACGGCCCGCTTCAGCATCAGGGCCGGGGCGCTGCCACAGACCCTGCGGACGCGGTGGCATCGACCGAAGACGCGAAGTAAGCGCGCTCGCGCCGCCTTTCACCAGCAGCCACAGTTTGGTCGCGCGCGACGTGCCGACCCGTTCATCCCACGCGTGCGGTCCGCGCGCCTTAATCTTGATACCGATTTGCCGATACACGTTGCGCGCCGTGGCGATGGCCCACGCGGAGCGCAACGGCAGCGCGATGATGCCGGTCGCCGCCGACGCGTAATACGGTTCGGCGTAATCGACCAGCCGTGCCGCCACGCCGGCCAGCGCGGCGCGGTGCTTCGGCAACGCCACTTCGTCTGCCGGAATGCCGGCTTCGCGCAGCCAGGCGGCCGGCAGGTAGCAGCGGCCCATGCGGGCGTCGTCGACGATGTCGCGCGCGATGTTCGTCAGCTGAAAAGCCAGTCCCAGGTCGCAGGCGCGGTCGAGCACCGTGTCTTTGCTGGCGCCCATGATCGAGGCCATCATCAAGCCGACCACGCCGGCCACGTGATAGCAGTAGCGCAGCGTGTCGTCGATGGTTTCGTATTGCGTCTGCTCGACGTCCATGGCGAATCCGGCCAGGTGGTCGACGGCGTAGCGCGGTTCGATCGCGTGGCGCAGCGCCACTTCCTGGAACGCGGCAAAGGCCGGGTCCTGCATCTTCTCGCCGGAGTAGGCGCGCCGTGTTTGATCCTCCAGCCTGGCCAGCTGCATTTCCGCCTCCAGCTGCGTCAGCGAGACCGCGCCGAAGCCCAGCTCCTGGCCGTCGACGGTGTCGTCGCAATGGCGGCACCATGCATACAGCATCAACACACTGCGGCGCACGTCGGACGGGAACAGCTTGGCGGCGGCGGCGAAGCTTTTCGAGCCGACCTTGATGGTCTCGGTGGCGTGGTCCAGCAACGCCTCGCTCATCGTCCGAACTCCTCGATCATCAAGCCGGCAGTCGCCTTGGCCGAGCCGATCACGCCCGGCACGCCGGCGCCGGGATGGGTGCCGGCGCCGACAAGATACAGGTTGGCCAGTTCGCTGTCGCGGTTATGGGGACGGAACCAGGCGCTTTGCGTCAGGATCGGTTCGAGCGAGAAGGCCGAGCCGACGTGCGCATTGAGCTCGTCGCGGAAATCGAGCGGCGTGAAGATGCGGCTGGTGACCAGCTGGCTGCGCAGGCCCGGCATGTAGTGGCGCTCCAGGTATTCGAAGATGCGGTCGCGGTAGCGCGGACCTTCCACGGTCCAGTCGATGTCGGCGTTGCCCAGGTGCGGCACCGGCGCCAGCACGTAATGGCTGCCGCAGCCCGGTGGCGCCAGCGACGGATCGGTGATGCACGGCGCGTGCAGGTACAACGAGAAGTCGTCGGCCAGCGCGTTGCCGCCGAAAATCTCGGTGATCAGTTCCTTGTACCGCGCGCCGAAACAGACGGTGTGGTGTTGCAGCTGGCTGTGATGGTGGTTCAAGCCGAAGTAGATGACGAACAGCGAATTGCTGAAGCGTTTCTTGCGCAGCGATTTGGCTTCCGCCGGGCCGCGCGGGTGCTTGGCCAGCAGGTCGGCGTAGGTGTGGACCACGTCGGCGTTCGACGCCACCGCCTGCGCCGGGAAGTGGCGCCCGTCCGTCAGGCGCACGCCGTTGACGCGCGCGCCCTCGGTCTCGATGGCGGCGACGTTGGCGTTCAGCTCAATCTTGCCGCCGATATCCTCGAACAGGCGCACCATGCCGTTGACCAGCGCGCCGGTGCCGCCGCGCGGAAACCAGACGCCCCAGCGCCGTTCCAGCGCGTGGATCAGCGTGTAGATCGACGACGTCTCGAACGGGTTGCCGCCCACCAGCAGCGAGTGGAACGAGAAGGCCTGGCGCAGGTGCTCGTTCTTGATAAAGCGCGAGACCATGCCGTAGACGCTGCGCCAAGCCTGCAGCTTGGCCAGCTCCGGGCCGGCCTTGATCATGTCGCGGAATGACAGGAACGGCACCGCGCCCAGTTTCAGATAGCCTTCCTCGAACACCGCCTTGGAATAGGCGAGGAAGCGCTGGTAGCCTTGCACGTCGTCCGGATTGAGCGCGTGGATTTGGCGGTCCAGCATTTCCTGGTCGTTGACGTAGTCGAAATGGCTGCCGTCCTCCCAGCACAGGCGGTAGAACGGCGCCACCGGCATCATCTCGACGTAGTCGGACAGGCGTTTGCCGGCAGCGGTGAACAGTTCCTCGATCGCCGACGGGTCGGTGATGACGGTCGGACCGGCGTCGAACACGAAGCCCTGGTCCTCATAGACGTAGGCGCGGCCGCCCGGCTTGTCGCGTTTTTCCAGCAGCGTGGTTTGAATGCCGCTCGCTTGCAGACGGATGGCCAGCGCCAGGACGCCAAATCCCGCGCCGACGACCACTGCCTTTTTTGATTCGTTCATTCGGTGTTCCTGATTTGATGGGGGTGAATTTTGCGTGCGGCCGATATCGCCTGGCCGACCGGCACCGGCGGTTTGCCCGATACCAGGCGCGCCTTGTCGAGCAGCGTCAATCGCCCCGCGTAGAAGCGCGCGATCAACGGTGCCGGCAGATGGTAGAAGCGCTGCATGACACGCCAACGGTTGTCGGCTTCGCCGGCCAGAAACAACATGCGGTTGAGCAGCCGGAAAAAGCTTTGTTGGCGCCATTCATGCAGCGCGGTCTGGCGGATGGCGGCGAACAGGCTTGGAGCGTTGAGGTCGTCCAGCGCGGCGATGCGTTCGGCCAGCCGCACCGCGTGCGGCAGCGAGTAGCCGGTGGTCGGGTGGAACAGGCCGGCGCGCAGCCCGGCGCAGGGCTGGCCTTGCATATCCGCCCAAAAGTTTTCGACATCGCCGGCCAGCACGATCGGCAGCGAGCCGTGTTCTTCGCGGATGACTTGCGCTATCCGCCAACCGCGCGCGCGTGCATAGGCGGCGATGTTAGCGCGCAGCCGTTCCGGCTCCCACGCGCCGGTATCGACGTAGTGCGTGTCTTCGATCAGCAGCGTGTCGGCGCTAAAGGGCAGCACGTAGACGAAGCGGTAGCCGCCTTGCTGCTCGACGCTGGCGTCCATGATGATGGGCGACGTCAGTCCGTGCGGCTCGGCCAGGCGTACCTCTTGCCCGAGAAAGGTTTGGTAGCCCAGCGCCAGCCGTTCGGTGGCGCGCGGGCCACGGCCATCGATGACGGCCTTTGCATGCAGCACTTCGCCGCCGGCCAGGTGCACCGTCGTCGGACTGAGTTTTTCGATCTGCGCGTTGGTGCGCAGCGCGGCGCCCAGCGCGGACTCGATCACGCGCGCGAAGTCGGCGGAGCTGATGCTGGCATAGCCGCCGTCGAGCGTTCTGGCGTGTTCGGGAAAGATCACG
>DASVTJ010000485.1:0-3828 GCA_036387635.1 Duganella sp. | reverse complement strand
CGGGGTCGAAGTAGTCGCGCCAGACGGTGATTGCGCCGTTTTCCACCGTCACAGTGCCCATCACCGGCAAGGTGATGGTGCCGCCGTTCTTGTGGCGGAAAATATCGATCCGCTCGTTCAGCACCACATTGCCCGCCGCCGCAATTTGCGTCACCTGCCAGTCGACCAGAAAATCGGTGCCGAGGCCGAAGCCGCGATGGAACGCTTCGACGCCGGCGCGGCCGACGATGTCGGGGAAGGGCACATTGTCGTACAGGACGTTCTCCGACAACATCGCCAGCGCCTCGTCGATGCGGTTGGCGCTCCAGTGCGCGAAGAAGATTTCGGCGACCTGAAGCGGGCTTTCGGTATGGGTAGTGTTCATCTCTTCTCTCCTTACGCGATCTGGCCGCCGTCGACGTTCAGCGTGGCGCCGGTGATGTAGCTGGCGTCGGGGCCGGCCAGGAAGGCGACGGCGGCGGCGATTTCCTCCGGACGGCCGTAGCGGCCCAGCGCCGCCATCGTACGCAGCGTTTCGGCAAAGGCGCCGTTGTCGGGGTTCATCTCGGTGTCGATGGCGCCGGGTTGGACCACATTGACGGTGATGTTGCGCGCGCCGAGATCGCGCGCCCAGCCCCGGGTATAGGCCGCCACCGCCGCCTTCGAGGCGACATAGTCGGCCACGCCGGCGAACGGAATGCGCTCGGCGCCGGTGGTGCCGATCGAGACCACGCGACCGCCGTCGGCCATCAACGGCGCGGCGGCGCGCACGGCGGCGGCTACGCCTTTGACGTTGATGTCGATCTGGCGCTCGAAGCCGGCCAGGTCGGCGTCGGGATCGTCCACTTTGCCGGTGACGAACACGCCGGCCGAATTGACCAGGATATCGAGGCGGCCGAAATGCGCGTGCGCCTGGCGCACCAACCCCGTTACTTCGTCGGCCTTGGCCTGGTCGGCGCGAATCGCCAGCGCTTCGCCGCCGAGCGCCTGCACTTCGCGCACCACGTCGTCGGCGCGCTGCGGCGAGGCGGCATAGCTGAAGGCGACCTTGGCGCCGTCGCGGGCCAGGCGTTTGACGATGGCCGCACCGATGCCGCGCGAACCGCCGGTGACGATGGCGACTTTGCCTTGCAGCGGCAAATGGACGGTAGTGTTGGCGATGGTGGCGTTGGTGTTCATGGTGTTTTCCTTCAAGTGGTTTGTCGATGGGTCCACTATCCGCCTTTTATTGTGTCTTGATTAGTGTTGAATGGCTTTAAATATCTTCAAGCATTAGTATAAAATGCGCAGATGGAGACTTTAAGCAATCTGGAATGTTTTGTGCGCGCGGCCGAGGCGGCGAGTTTTTCGGAAGCGGCGCGGCGCCTCGGCCTGACGCCTGCGGCGGTCAGCCGCAACGTCGCTATGCTGGAGAAGAACCTCGGCGCGCGCCTGTTCCAGCGCTCGACGCGCCGCCTGCACCTGACCGAAGCCGGCGAACGCCTGCTGGCCGGCATCGGCGCCAATCTCGACGGCTTGCAACTGGCGCTGGCCGACGTCTCCACCGAACAGCAGCAGCCGACCGGCATTTTGAAAATCAGTGTGGCGCCCAACTTCGGCATCGGCTACGTGCTGCCTTTGCTGCCGGCGTTCCTCAAACGCTATCCAGCGGTGCGCCCTGAATGGCACTTCGATAACCGCCAGGTTGACCTGATCGGCGAAGGCTACGACGCGGCTATCGGCGGTGGCTTCCAGCTCAATCCCGGCGTGGTGGGGCGGACGTTGGCGCCCGCGCACTTGGTTGCGGTGGCGTCGCCGTCGTGGCTAGCCGGTCGCGCAAGGTCGGACCATCCGGTGCATCCCGATGATCTGGCCGGCGCGGACGCGGTCGGCATGCGCTTCCTGCAAAGCGGCCGGCTGCGCGACTGGGCCATGCGCAATGGCGCGGGGCAGGAGGCCGGCTTGCGGATGAATATGCTGGCCGTGCTGAGCGATCCGCAAGCGGTATGCGCGGCGGCGGTGATGGGGGTGGGCGTGGCGGTGCTGGCGATGTCCGATGTGCTCGACGACCTGCGCCAAGGCACGCTGGTGCGGCTGCTGCCCGATTGGTGGGTCGACGCCGGCACGATTTCGTTGTACTACCCGAGCCGCGCGCAGCTGCCCGCCAAGACGCGCGCCTTTATCGATTTCGTGGTGGAAGCATTTGAACGCGACGCGCTGTCGCGTAGATTGTCGGCGCAATCTGACGCCGATAGCTAATTTTCCTACGAGGTGTGTAGTGGGGTTGGTACGCGCACGCCCTTGCGGGAAACGTGCTCTTTTGGCTGTCTCTTTCTGTCTCTTTTTGTCGGTTTTGTACTCCAGTCCGTTGTTTTGGCCGCAGGAGACCAAAAGAGACAAAAACCGACAGGAACCGCACCCCAAAAGAGTACGGTTCCCGCAAGGGCGCGTGTGCTAGCTCCTGCCCTGCAGGTCCGGCTGATGAGGAGCCCCGGGCATGATGCCCGGGGCGGATGGTTAGACCAGGCCAGTTCCTAGGTTCATCACCTTGGTCCACGCGGCCACGAAGTCGCCTGTCAACTGCTGCTGGCCGTCGGCGCTGCCATAGACCTCGGCCACGGCGCGCAGTTGCGCGTTCGAGCCGAACACCAGATCGGCGCGGGTGGCCGTCCATTTGACGGCGCCGGTTTTACGGTCGCGGCCTTCGAAGGCGTCCGCCGCGCGCGAGGCCGACGTCCAGACCGTGCCCATGTCCAGCAGGTTGACGAAGAAGTCGTTGCTCAACGTGCCCGGCCGCGTGGTGAGCTCGCCCTGTTTGGACGATGCCACGTTGGCGCCCAATACGCGCAAGCCGCCGACCAGCGCCGTCATCTCCGGCACGGTCAGGGTCAGCAATTGCGCCCGGTCCACCAGCATGGCCTCGGCCGGCACGGCATAGCGCTCCTTCTGGTAGTTGCGGAAGCCATCTGCAAACGGCTCCAGGGCGTCGAACGATTCGGCGTCGGTCTGCTCTTGCGTGGCGTCGGTGCGGCCGGGCGTGAACGGCACCGTCACGTCGCTGCCGGCCTGCTTGGCCGCCTGTTCGATGCCGGCCGCCCCGGCCAGCACGATCAGATCGGCCAGCGAGACGCGCTTGGCGCCGGCGCCGGCATTGAAGGTGTTCTGCACCTGTTCCAGCTTGGCCAGCACCGTCGCCAGCTGCTCCGGCTGATTGACCGCCCAATCCTTTTGCGGCGCCAGACGCACGCGCGCCCCGTTCGAGCCGCCGCGCAAGTCGGAACCGCGATAAGTCGATGCCGAGGCCCACGCTGTCGACACCAGTTGCGGCACCGTCAAGCCCGACGCCAGGATCCGGACCTTGAGCACGGCGATGTCGCCCGCGCCGATCAGCGGGTGGTCGAGCGCGGGCACCGGGTCTTGCCAGATGAAGTCTTCGGCCGGCACGTCCGGGCCGAGGTAGCGCGCCTTCGCACCCATGTCGCGGTGGGTCAGCTTGAACCACGCGCGCGCGAACACGTCGGCAAATTCAGCCGGGTTGGCCAGGAAGTGGCGTGAGATTTTTTCGTACGCCGGATCGAAGCGGAGCGCCAGATCGGTCGTCAACATCGTCGGCAGCAGCTTTTTCGACGAGTCGTGCGCGTGCGGAATGGTGGCCTCGGCGTTCTTGGCGACCCACTGATGGGCGCCGGCCGGGCTCTTGGTCAGCTCCCAATCGAAGCCAAACAGGTGTTCGAAGAAGTCGTTGCTCCACTGCGCAGGCGTCTTGGTCCACGTCACTTCCAGGCCGCTGGTGATCGTGTCGCCGCCTTTGCCGCTGCCGAATTTATTGTGCCAGCCGAAACCCTGGGCGGCGATGTCGGCGCCTTCCGG
>DASVTJ010000484.1:0-2495 GCA_036387635.1 Duganella sp. | reverse complement strand
CGCCGGCGGCTCGGCCAGCGTGTTCGCGCTCGACGTGACCAGCCAGGACAGCATGCAACGCTTCGTCGACTTCGCCGTCGAGCGCCATGGCAAGATCGATGTATTGATCAACAACGCGGGCGTGATGCCGCTGTCGAAACTCGAGGCGCTCAAGGTCGCCGAGTGGAACCAGATGATCGACGTTAATATTCGCGGCGTCTTGCACGGCATCGCGGCGGCGCTGCCACCGATGCAACGGCAGCGCAGCGGCCAGATCATCAACATGGCGTCGATCGGCGCCTACACCGTCAGTCCCACCGCCGCCGTCTACTGTGCCACCAAGTTCGCGGTGGCGGCCATTTCCGAAGGGCTGCGGCAGGAAGTGGGCGGCGACATCCGCGTGACGGTGGTGTCGCCGGGCGTGGTGGAATCCGAACTGGCCGAATCGATTTCCGATCCTGCGGGCCGCGAAGAGATGCGCGCCTTCCGCCAGATTTCTATCAAGCCGGAGGCGATCGCGCGCGCGATCCGCTTCGCCATCGAGCAGCCGGCCGATGTGGACGTCAGCGAGATCATCGTGCGCCCGACAGCCAGCATGTTCTAGCACGATCGGTTCAGCTTTCCCGGCGGCGGAAAATCATCCTTCGTCCGCCGCTGCAATAAAGGCGCTCAGCTGGCCGATCGACATGGCGTCAAGCATGTATCTATTTCCTGAATACTACTCATCTAATTACATAGGCTTCCCAGATGGATCGGCGGATTCTATGATTCGTTCATGCACTGAAGAACACGTGCTCCGATGCAGCATAACTTGGAATTATTTACTTATCCCCGAAAGGAAACGCCATGAACACCATCAATCCAAACACTTCCGTGATCCCAACCGTCGGCCGCGTGCTGCTGGCAACGATCTTCATTTTCAGCGGCATCGGCAAGTTGCTGGCGCCGGCGGCCACGATAGGCTACATCGCCTCGACCGGCCTGCCGTTCGCGCCGCTGGCGCTGGCGATCGCCATCGCCGTCGAACTGGGCGGCGGCCTGTTGCTGGCGCTGGGCGTTCAAACCCGGCTGGTGGCGGCGGCGCTGGCGGCGTTCTCCATCGTCACCGGCCTCGCCTTCCACAACGCGGTGGGCGACCAAAACCAGCTGATCCACCTGTTGAAAAATATCGCGATGGCCGGCGGCTTGCTGCAAGTGGTGGCCTTCGGCGCCGGCGCCTATAGCTTCGACAACCGCGCCGCCGTCAACACCGGCCGTCAGATGGCGTAAGCGGCACAAGCGGCATAAGCGGCTCAACCGGATCGGCATGACGCAACAGATACCGGGGGAGTCGCTCGACGAGCGGCGCCCCGGTTAAAAAAGACTCGCTTGCAGGGTGGTCAGGTTGGAAAAGCTGTCCTTCATCGGCAGCAGGATCGAATCGGCGATCGGTTGCAGCTGCTTGGTCAGATAATGGTCGTAGTCGATATTCGAGCGCATCACCTCCAGCGGCTCCGGTCCGCCGGTGGTCATCACGTAGCTGATCCAGCCACCGTTCTGGTAACGCAGCGGGCGATGGTGCGACTGGTTGTACTCGTCGGCCAGGCGCGCGGCGCGCACCTGCGGCGGCACATTGACCTTGTATTCGTCGAGCCGGTGGCGAAGCCGCTTGCGATACACCAGCAACTCGTCGAAATCGCCCGACAACGTCTTGCGCGCATAGTCGCGCACATAATCCTGATACGGCTCGTCCTTGAAGATGCGCAGGAACAGGCCTTTCTGGAACTGCTGCGCCAACGGCGTCCAGTCGCTGCGCGCCACCTCCAGGCCGCGATAAATCACCTCGTCCTCGCCCTTGGCGTTGACGGTCAGGCCGGCGTAGCGCTTCTTGCTGCCCATTTCGGTGCCGCGTATCGTCGGCATGAAGAACTTTTGAAAGTGCGTGTCGAACTCGATCTCGAGATGGCATTCCAGGCCGAGCTGCTCCTTCAGCATGGCGCGCCACCACAAATTGATCTTGTCCGCCAGCGCCTGGCCGATCTCCAGCGCATCGGCGTTGCTGTGCTCTTTTTTCAGCCAGATAAAGATCGAATCGGTGTCGCCGTAAATGACGTCGTAGCCTTCCGCCTCCACCAGTTCGCGCGTCTGCTTCATCATCTGGTGCCCGCGCAGCGTGACCGACGACACTAGGCGCGGATTGAAGAAGCGGCACTCGGTGGCGCCAAGCACGCCGCAGAAGGAATTCATCAGCAGCTTGAGCGCCTGCGACAATGGCTCGTTCTTGGCGCGCTTGGCGGCGTCGCGCTGCTGCCAGATTTGCGTGGTGATCTCGGGCAGGCAATGCTTATGGCGCGAGAACACAGTGCCGTTGACGCCCTCCACCACCGATGTCGGATCGCCGGCCGCCTCGCCCTCGATCAGGCCGACCGGATCGACCAGGAAGGTGCGGATAATCGACGGATACAGGCTTTTATAATCGAGCACCACGACCGACTCGTACAGGCCCGGTTTCGACTCCATGACGAAGCCGCCCGGCG
>DASVTJ010000483.1:0-3632 GCA_036387635.1 Duganella sp. | reverse complement strand
GGTGCGTTGCGCGTGCGCCAAGGAGCGGGCAAGGATTTGCACGGCAACACCGCCGAGGAGCAAGCCGCGCTGGACGACCTGAGCGACAGCGGTTACGCGCCCCTGGGAAACTTGCTCAGCAGCGCGCAATGCGACGAAATCCGCGCCTACCTCAACGACAAAGTTCTGTTCGACCGCGACCGCGCGCGCGACGCCTTCACGGTCGCGCAGCCACCCGCCGGCGTGCGCGTGGCCGATTATCGCTTGCGCGACGTCATCGCTTGTCCCCATATCCTGGCGTTGGCCAACAGCATGCCGCTGCTGGGGCTGGCCGCGCGCTACATGGATTGCAAGCCGACCATCTCCGCGCTGGGCCTGCGCTGGTCGTTCCCGGTGGAGGGCGACGACAGCGCGCTGCAAGCCTTCCACCGCGACTCGGAAGACTGGCGCTACCTGAAGGTGCTGGTGTATCTGACCGACGTCGATCTCGACGCCGGACCGCACGTCTACCTGCACGGCAGCCATTTGACGCAGGCACCGATGCGCCTGCGCTTTTATTCCGACAATGAAATTTCCAGCGCCTACGGCGCGGATAAGCTGTTGACGGCGGTCGGCTCGCGCGGCTTCTGCTTTGCCGTCGATACCGCCGGCATCCACAAAGGCACGGCGCCCGCGCGGCACCCGCGCCTGATGCTGCAGATCCAGTATTCGCTGCTGCCCAGCTATGCCTATCACTACGCGCCCGAGGCTTACCAGGGGCCGCTGATCCTCGACCCGTATGTCAACCGCCTGATCGTCATGCCGGGCGGACAGGGCCGCCGTCGGGTTCGGGGGCGGGACTAACCACGCCCCGGCTGATACTTTCGCCATCCTCCTTGCGCAGCGCCCAGAATGTCAGCGACGACAGCATCGTCAGCACCGCCAGCGTTAAAAAGGCGTAATGCAGCGCCGACGTCAACGCCAGCCGGTTCGACTGCGGCAGGTCGCCGAGGAACCAGCCTGTGATCAGCGAGCCGGCGGCCAGGCCGAAACTCACCGACAGCTGCTGCATCGAACTGGCGATGGTGCTGGCCATGCTCGAATCGGTGTTCTCCACATCGGCGTAGGCGATGCTGTTCATGCTGGAGAACTGCAGCGAATTGAAAAAGCCCAGGCAAAGGCTGATCATCACGATCACATACAGCGGCGTGCCCTGGTGGACGAACGAGAACATGCCGATGGTCAGGCCGATCAACACCGTGTTCACGGTCAGCACCTGGCGGTAGCCGAATTTGGCCAGTACGCGCACCGAGATGAACTTCATGCCCATCGCGGCGGCGGCGGACGGCATCATCAGCAAACCCGATTGCCATGCCGGCAGGCCGAGGCCCAGCTGGTACAACAGCGGCAGCAGGAACGGCAGGCCGCCGACGCCAATGCGCGTGATAAAGCCGCCCACCACCGACACGCGGAAGGTGCGGATCTTGAACAGAGCCAGCCGCAGCAGCGGATACTTGGCGTCCTGCGCGTGCCAAACGTAGGCGGCCAGCAGGCTACAGGCGATAAACAGCAGCACCGCCGCCGACGTCGGATCGAGCTTGTGTTCACCGAACACCTCGAGCAGCCATGACAGCAGCGCTACGCCGGTGCCGAAAAGGACCAGGCCGATCAGATCGAGCGGGCGCTGGCCGTCGCCGCGATAGTCCGGCATATAGCGGTGCGCCAGGAAAATCGCCGCCAGGCCGACCGGCACGTTGACGAAGAAGATGTCGCGCCACGTCAGCCAGTGGACGATCAGGCCACCGACCGTGGGGCCGAGCAGGGGGCCGATGAGCGCCGGGATGATCACGAAGTTCATCGCCGCCAGCAGCTCGGATTTGGGGAAGGTGCGGATGATGGCCAGGCGCCCGACCGGCATCATCATCGCCGCGCCGAGGCCTTGCAGCAGGCGCGCCGCCACCAGCATCGGCGAATTGACCGCCAGCCCGCACAGCACCGACGCCAGCGTGAATATCGCAACGGCCGACATGAACACGCGGCGCGTGCCGAAACGGTCGGCCATCCAGCCGCTGATCGGGATCGCCACGGCGAGGCTGAGGATGTAGCTGGTGACGACCGCCTTCAAACTCAGTGGCGTGACCTGTAGACTGGCCGCCATGCTCGGAATCGCGGTGTTGACGATAGTGGAGTCCAGCTGCTCCATGAAGAGCGCGGTGGCGACGACCCACGGCAGATAGCGCTTGGCGGCGGAATTATTCATGCCCTAGATTGTCACACAAAAAATAAGCGAAGGTCTTCAGGCCGGAATGTAGGGGGCGCGGCGCCTTGCCATGGTCTTCACCTCATGGGGCCGGGTTGTCCCAGCGGTCCTCGAACATGATGTCGTTCAGTGGGCGGCGCTGGTCCCAGCGCTCCAGCTCCAGCATCGGCGCGGTATAAAACGCCTCCACCTGCCCCACGCACAGCACCGCGATCGGCTGGCTGCCCTCCGGCATGCCGCAAATGTCGCGCAGCCTTTGGGGATCGAACATCGACACCCACCCGGCGCCGATGCCTTCCGCGCGCGCGGCCAGCCAGAAATTCTGCAGCGCGCACGAGGCCGACGCCAGATCCATCTCCGGCATCGTGCGGCGGCCGAAGACGTAGTTCTCGCGCTTGTCGATCAGGCCCACCACCAGCACCTCGGCGCAGGCCAGTATGCCTTCCACCTTCAGCTGCATGAACTCCCCGGCGCGCTGGCCCAGCGCTTCGGCGGTCTTGATGCGCTCCTCGTTCACGTGCTGATGGATCAACGCGCGCAGTTCGGGACTGGCGATGCGGATGAAGCGCCACGGCTGCATCAAGCCGACACTCGGACCGTTGTGCGCGGCGGCGATAAAGCGTTGCAGCTGTCCGGCTTCCAGCGCACCGGGTTTGAAGTGGCGCACATCGCGCCGCTCGCGGATGGCGCGGTAGACGCCTTCGATTTCGGCGTCGGAAAAAGCGTGTGGATTCATGGCGCCCTCGTCAAAGCCACCAGTGCGTCGAGCAGTGGCTGGGTGGCGTCGGCGATGCGTTCCAGGCTCGCTTCGCGCAGCGCGGAGGTGTCGACCGTGTGATTCGAATGCAGTCCGGCCCAGCGCAGCAGCGCGTCGCAGGCTTCCGGCGTGTCGAACAAGCCATGCAGATAGGTGCCCAGAATCTGGTCGTCCGCCGAGCGCGCGCCTTCCGGCCGGCCGTCGATTAAAAAGGCCGGCGAATCGAGCGCGCCGCCGGTCGAGGTGCCCATGTGGATTTCATAGCCGGCCACCTTGGCGCCGCCGGCGTCGAAGGCGCATGTGCCCTGCACTTGCACCAGCCGTTTGTCGGACGTCATCTCGGTGACCATGTCGAGCAGCCCGAGGGCGGGGGAGTCGCCGGCCTTGCCTTCCATGCCGAGGGGATCGGTGACGCTGTGGCCCAGCATCTGGAAGCCCCCGCACACGCCGATCACCTTGCCGCCGTAGCGCAGGTGGCGCGTGATCGCCTTTTGCCAGCCTTGCGCGCGCAGCCAGTCAAGATCGCCGCGCGTGTTCTTGCTGCCGGGGAGGATGATCAGGTCGGCCGTGGGAATCGGTTCGCCCTGGCGCACGAAATGCAGGTCGACGTCGGGATGGGCGCGCAGCGCGTCGAAGTCGGTGTGGTTGCTCATGCGC
>DASVTJ010000482.1:0-11145 GCA_036387635.1 Duganella sp. | reverse complement strand
GAAGGCGGGCGTCGTCAAGGAGCCGGCCACGCCGGACGAGTTGTTCGCCGCGCTCGACAAACTCAAGGCGGCCGGCGTCGTCGGCCTTGCGCACGGCGGCCAGCCGTGGCAGGAGAATATCCTGTTCCAGGCGATGCTTGCCAATGTCGGCGGCAAGGCGCTGTACCTGTCGGTGCTGCGTGACCGCTCGCCGCAGGCGATCAATTCGGACGCGTTTAAAAAAGTGCTGCTGGCCTTCAAGCGGCTGCAAACCTATGTCGATGCCGGCTCTCCCAACCGCAACTGGAACGACGCCACCGCGATGCTGGTCAGCGGCAAGGCCGGCGTGCAGATCATGGGCGACTGGGCCAAGGGCGAATTCGCCGCCGCCAAACAAACGGCCGGCAAGGACTTCGGCTGCATCGCGGGCCTTGGTCCCAGTGTGCCGTACCTGATCCAGGGCGACGCCTTCGTGTTCCCGAAGTCGAAGAACCCGGAGGCGGTCAAGGCGCAAAAGCTGCTGGCGACGACGATGCTGGCGCCGGCCGCGCAGCTGGAATTCAGCAAGCTGAAAGGCTCGCTGCCGATTCTCAGCAACGTCGACACGTCGTCGATGGACCCGTGCGCGCAGGCCGGCATGGCCATCATGAAGGATAAATCGCGCCAGGTCGGCATGATCGAGGTCTATTTGACGCCCGACCAGAACGGCGCGTTGCAGGATGTGCTGACGACGTTCTGGAACACCCGCATGCCGGTCGAAAAGGCGCAGAAAAGCATCGCCGCCGCGCTGCGCGACTGAGGCGCCGCGCTTGTCACCGTCGGGGGCGATGCGGTATGCTGGCCGCCGCATAGACTCAACGGATGAGGAAACTCGTGGCAACAATCAAGGACGTCGCTCGGCTGGCGGGAGTGGGGCTTGGCACCGCGTCGCGCGTGGTCAGCGGCAGGGGATCGGTGTCGAAAGCCACGCTGGAGAAGGTGCAGAAGGCCATCGCGGAGCTGGACTTCCGGCCGTCGCACGCGGCGCGCTCGCTGTTGTCCGGCAGCTCGCAGATGATAGGCGTGTATATCCCGTTCCTGAGAGGGACGTTCTACACGCCGATCCTGCAATCGATCCATACCGCGCTGCGGGCGGCCGGATTGAACATGGTCGTCGCCTTCGGCGTCGGCGATGGCGATGAACGGCAGCAGGCCATCGAAGGCGTGAATTTTTTGATCGAACGCGGTAGCGATGGGTTGCTCGTCATGAGCAACGTGCTGGAGGATGGCGATTTGGCCGCGCTGGGGCCTTTCCAATCGCGCGTGGTGGTGATCAACCACCATTTCGCCAGCATCGCCGAGCAGTGCTTCACGGTCGATCACAAGGCCGGCGGACGGCTGGCCGCGCGTACGCTGCTGGACAAGAAGCACCGCAAGATCGCCGTCATCGCCGGCCGCGCCAGCGCGCCGGACAACCAGGCGCGCATCGCCGGCTTCATGGCGGAACTGGACGAAGCCGGTATCGACAGCGGCAAATTATGGATCGACGATGGCGACTTTTCGCCGGAAGGCGGCTGGCGGTGCGCCGAGCGGCTGCTGGCTTCGGGCAGGGAGTTCACGGCGGTTTTTTGCGCCAACGACGAAATGGCGGTTGGCGCCTTGTCGTTCTTCCAGCAGGCCGGCATCGCGGTGCCGGAGCAGGTATCGGTGCTGGGCTACGACGACACCCACAGCGCGCAGTTCACCGCGCCACGCCTGACCAGCGTGCATATTCCGTGGAGCGAGATGACCTTGAACGGCTTGAATTATCTGCTGAACCGCTGCTATGAAACGGAGCGCCCGGTCAAGCGCAAATACAAGCTGCATGTGGCGGAACGCGCCTCGCTGGCGAAGCCGCCGCCGCGCAAAAAATAGTAAAGATGGGAGCATGCACTGGCCGCATGCTCTTTTTTTGTAGTATATTGGAAACGATTCCACTTTATGGCGGCGCCGATGATTTCTAACACTTTCACCGACTTGACCAAGTCCCTCCGGCGCGCGGATTTCCCCGGCGGCTTCCTGTGGGGCGTGTCGACATCCGCGTACCAGATCGAAGGCGCGGCCACCGTCGACGGCCGCGTGCCGTCGATCTGGGACACGTTCAGCGCCACGCCCGGCAAGGTGCGCGACGGCGCCACCGGCGCGGTGGCCTGCGACCATTACCATCGCTGGGAAGAAGATCTGGACCTGGCGCGGTCGATGGGGCTGAACAGCTACCGGTTCTCAATCGCCTGGACCCGCATCTTCAACGGCGTGGACGCGCAGCCGAACGCCGAAGGTCTGGCCTTTTACTCGCGGCTGGTCGACGGCATGCTGGCGCGCGGCCTGCAGCCATGGTGCACCTTGTACCATTGGGACCTGCCGCAGTACCTGCAGGACCGAGGGGGCTGGGAGAACCGCGCCACCATCGCCGCGTATCTGGAGTACGCCGATGTGATGACGAAGCATCTGGGAGCGCGCGTCAAGCACTGGATCACGCACAACGAGCCTTGGTGCACCGCGATGCACGGCAACTGGGATGGCATGCACGCGCCGGGTAAAAAGAGTCTGCCGCTGGCGCTGCAAGTCTGCCACCACGTGCTGGTATCGCATGGCTTGGCGGTGCCGCTCATCCGCGCCAACGTGCCGGACGCGAAAGTCGGCATCGCCCTGAGTCTGCATCCTATCGAGGCGGCCAGCGACAGCGCGGCCGACGGCGACGCCGCGGTGCGCCACGATACGCTGCGCAACCGCTGGTTCCTCGATGCGCTGTATGGACGCGGCTATCCAGAGCTTGCGCTGAAATTGGTTGGCGCCGACGCGCCGGCCGTGCGGCCCGGCGATATGGAAGCCATCGCAGTCCCGTGCGACTTCCTCGGCGTGAATTACTACTTCCCCGAAGTGGTCGCCGATGCCCCGGACCAGTACCCGCTGCGCGCCGCCATCGTCCATCCGCAGGGCCGGGAGCGCACCGACTTCGGTTGGGAAGTGTCGCCGCAAGGGCTGGTCGATCTGCTGGCGCGCGTGGCGCGGGACTACCCGAGCGGCGATTTGTACGTGACCGAAAACGGTTCGTCCTACGACGATCGGATCGATGAAGCGGGGACCGTCAACGACACGGCGCGGCGCGATTACCTGATTCGCCATCTGGTGGCGGTGCGCGACGCCGTTGTCGCCGGCGCCCGCGTCAAAGGCTATTTCGCTTGGAGCCTGCTGGACAACTTCGAGTGGTCGGAAGGCTACCTGCGCCGCTTCGGCCTGACCTATGTCGACTATCCGACGCAACGTCGCACCGTGAAACAGAGCGGGCAATGGTATGGCGCTTTCGTGCGCGGCCAAAGCTGAAAAAGACCCAAAAGGCGAAAGACGACAAACAATAACGGAGATGAGCATCGCATGAAACCACGCCACAACCACATCCTGCGCCGCGCCACGTTGGCGGCCGCCCTGGCGCTGAGCGCCCAAACCATCGCTGCCGCGGTGCCGTCCAGCGCGACGGCGCCGCTGCCGCTGCCGGTGCCGCTGAACGACTGGCCGCGCATCACCAGCGCCGTCAAGCAGGACAAGGCGATGGAGGCGCGCATCGCCGGCATCGTCGCCGGTATGACACTGGCGCAGAAGGTCGGCCAAATGACGCAGCCGGAAATCAAATTCATCACACCCCAGCAGGTGCGCGAGTTCTATATCGGCTCGGTGCTCAATGGCGGCGGCAGCTGGCCGCAGGGGAACAAGCACGCCAGCGCCGCCGACTGGGTCAAGCTGGCGGACGCCTATTACGACGCCTCGATGGGTACCGACATGAAGGTGCGGGTGCCTGTCATTTGGGGCATCGACGCCATGCACGGCAACAGCAATATGTACGGCGCCACGCTGTTCCCGCACAATATCGGCCTCGGTGCCGCGCGCGACAAAAAGCTGGTCGGACAGATGGCGCGCTCGGTCGCCAGGGCGGTGCGCGCCACCGGCATCGACTGGGTGTTCGCGCCAACGCTGGCAGTGGTGCGTGACGATCGTTGGGGGCGCACCTACGAAAGCTTCTCGGAGGACCCGGCCATCGTCAGGGAGTACGCCGGCGCCTACGTCCACGGGCTGCAAGGCGATTTGAAGGGGGACGGCACGGTGGTCGCCACGGCCAAGCATTTCGTCGGCGACGGCGGCACGGCCGAGGGCAAGGACCGGGGCGAGAATCAAACGACGCTGGCCGACATGATCAACATCCACGCGCAGGGATACTATCCGGCGCTGGAAGCCGGCGTGCAGACGGTCATGGCCTCCTTCAACAGCTGGAACGATGTCAACGGCGCGTCCGACCACGGCAAGCTGCATGGCAGCAAAGCGCTGCTGACCGATGCGCTGAAAATCAAAATGGGTTTCGATGGCCTGGTCGTCAGCGACTGGAACGGCATCGCCGAGGTGCCCGGCTGCGTCGAGGACAGCTGCGCGCAGTCGATCAACGCCGGCGTCGATATGGTGATGGTGCCGGAGCGTTGGAAGACCTTCATCGCCAACACCATCGCCCAGGTGGAAAAGGGTGAAATACCGATGGCGCGCATCGACGACGCCGTCGCCCGCATCCTGCGCGTGAAGCTGCGCGCCGGTCTGTTCGACGGCAAGAAGCCGTCGCAGAACCGTTATGCCGGCAAGCAGGAGGCGCTGCAAGACCGCGCGCTGGCGCGCCAGGCGGTGCGCGAATCGCTGGTGCTACTCAAAAACAACGGCGGCGTGCTGCCGCTGGCGCGCGGCAAGAAGATCCTCGTGGTCGGCAAAAGCGCCGACAGCATGGCCAACCAATCCGGTGGCTGGTCGCTGACCTGGCAGGGCACCGACAACAAGAACAGCGATTATCCGATCGGCGATACCATCCTGGCCGGCATCCGCGATGCGGCCGGCGATGCCAACGTGACCTTCAGCGAAAACGCCGCCGGCGTCGATGTCGGCAAGTTCGACGCCGTCATCGCCGTCATCGGCGAGACGCCGTATGCGGAGGGCGATGGCGACATCGGTCCATCGGGCACGCTGCGCCTGTCCGGCCGCCATCCGGAGGATCTGGCGGTGCTGAAGGCGGTATCGGGCAAGGGCAAGCCGGTGGTGACGGTGCTGGTGGCCGGCCGGCCCTTGTACGCCAACGACATGCTCAATTTGTCGGACAGCTTCGTCGCGGCCTGGCTGCCCGGCACCGAGGGCAAGGGCGTGGCCGATCTCCTGTTCCGCAAGGCGGACGGCAAAATCAATGCCGACTTCCGTGGCCAGCTGTCGTTCTCGTGGCCGAAGTCGGCCTGCCAGTCGCCGCTCAATGTCGGCGATGCCGGCTACGATCCGCTGTTCAAATACGGTTATGGGCTGAAGTATTCCGATCCGGCCGGCCAGGCGGCGCTGCCGCTGCTCGATGCCGGCTTTACGCCCGGCGGCTGCGGCAAGGCCACGTCGATGCCGGTGTATAGCCCGTCCGACCGCGCCACGTATGGGCTATACGTCGCCAGCGCCGGCCAAAAAGTGGCACTGGGCGCGGATTTGAACGCGGTGTTCGACCTGCCCACGGTGAAGGTGGAGACAGCGCAGGTCAACACACAACAGGATGCGAAAAGGCTAACCTGGTCCGGGCCTGCTAAACTGTCGGCGCAGTCGGTTCAGGCCAGCGTCTTACCGGCCTTCGCCACGACCGACGGCGCATTGCAATTCGATGCCATCGTCACCGCCGCGCCCCAGGGCAAAGTCGGTGTCGGGATGGACAACGCGGAAGTCGACGCCAGCGCCGTCTTCCAGCGCTTGGCCGGAAAAGGCAAACAAACCGTTAAAATCCCGCTCTCGTGCTTCAGCGCCAAAGGCCTGAAGCTCGACGCGGTATCGACGCCGTTCAGCGTTTCTTCGGACGGACCGTTTGCGGCCAGCTTCGCCAACATACAGATTGCGGGCGGCGCGGCCAAGGACAAGGACGCATCGGCGTGCGGCGACTTTAAATAGAAAACGTAGTAAAGATAAAAGAAAGTATAAGCATGGAACCATTACCGAAAGCTGCCGCCGTACCAGGCAGCCAGGCGCCGGCGCGCAGCAACACCGGCCCACTCATTATCATCACGATCCTGTTCTTCATGTGGGGTCTGCTGACGGCGTTGAACGACGTGCTCATTCCGCACCTGAAGTCCATCTACACGCTGACCTACGTGCAGGCGATGCTGGTGCAGCTGTGCTTCTTCGGCGCCTACTTCATCGTCTCGCTGCCGGCCGGTATGCTGATCAAAAAGATCGGTTACCAGAACGGCGCCGTCGCCGGCCTGACCATCGCCGCCGCCGGCTGCGCGCTGTTCTACCCGGCTGCCACCAGCGGCTATGCGCTGTTCCTGTTCGCCTTCTTCATCCTGGCGGGCGGCATCACCATCCTGCAGGTGGCGGCCAATCCGTACGTCACGGTGCTGGGCGACCCGCAGACGGCGTCCAGCCGCCTGACGTTGACGCAGGCCTTTAACTCGCTGGGCACCACGGCGGCGCCGACGCTGGGCGGCATGCTGATTCTGGCCGGCGGCGTGATGAGCGCCGAGCAGCTGGCAAAGCTGCCGACCGATCAGGTGGCGGCCTACTACCATAGCCAGGCGGCTGCGGTGCAGGGCCCGTATCTGGTGCTGGCGGCGACGCTGCTGGTGCTGGCGGTGCTGTTCGCGCTGGCGCGCCTGCCTAAGATCACCGGCGACGAACCGGTGGCCGGCAGCGGCGTCGAAGGCGGCGGCTGGAAGCAAGTGCTCAAGCATCGCCACCTGGTGCTGGGCGCGGCGGCGATTTTCCTGTACGTCGGCGCCGAAGTGTGCATCGGCAGCTTCCTGATCAACTTCATCGGCGAGCCGCATATCGCCGGCTGGCCCGAGCACCAGGCCGCGCCTTATGTCAGCTACTTCTGGGGTGGCGCGATGCTGGGCCGCTTCATCGGCTTTGCCGTGATGCGCTACGTCAGCCCGGGCAAGACGCTGGCCTTCAACTCGGCGGCGGCGTTCGCGCTGCTGATGGTGGTGATCTTCGGCCAGGGCCACACCGCGATGTGGGCGCTGCTGGGCGTTGGCCTGTTCAACTCCATCATGTTCCCGACCATCTTCTCGATGGCGCTGAACAAACTGGGTCCGTTGACCGGCCAGGGTTCGGGCGTGTTGTGCATGGCGATCGTCGGTGGCGCGCTGGTGCCGTTCGCGCAGGGCTTCCTGGCCGATAACGTCAACCTGCAAATGTCGTTCGTCATTCCTGCGGCCTGCTACATCTTCGTGCTGTACTTCGGCCTGAAGTACGCCGGCATGTACGACGCCGACAAGAACGCCAAACCTGTGGCGCGCGCCGGCCACTAAGCGCGTAGCCTCCATCGGAAATGCCGTCCGGTCGACTCGACCGGGCGGCATTTTTTTTGTCCATGCCGGTTTTTATCGGAATATTTTGATCTGGCGTATGGATTCCCGTCTTAGAGGGTTTCCTCTCGCCTGTGCCGGACGCCGGCGACCTATGATGGTCGCATCTCAATCGCACAAAAGGATGTAGGCATGAACAATTCCATCAAGGCGTATCTGGTTGGCGGGGGTATCGGCTCGTTGTCGGCGGCGGCATTCATGATCCGCGACGCTGGCGTTTCCGGCGCCAATATCACGATCTTCGAAGCCATGCCGCTGGTCGGCGGCAGTCTCGATGGCGGCGGCGATGCCGATGGCGGCTACACGCTGCGCGGCGGCCGCATGTTCACCACCGATAATTACGAATGCGTGTGGGATCTGTTCAAGACCATTCCGTCGATCGAGCATCCGGGGCAGACGGTGTTCGACGAGACCGTCGCCTTCAACGACATGCATAAATCGCATTCGAAGGCGCGGCTGGTCGACCGCAACCGCTTCAAGGTCGATGTGACGTCGATGGGTTTTTCGATGAGGGACCGCGCCGAGCTGCTGGCGTTGGCCGAGGCCGACGAGGACAAGCTGGCCGACAGCGCCATCACCGACTGGCTGTCGCCGGAATTTTTCGAGACCAAATTCTGGTTCATGTGGGCCACCACGTTCGCGTTCCAGCCTTGGCACAGCGCGGTGGAGTTCAAGCGTTATCTGCACCGCTTCGTGATGGAGTTCTCGCGCATCGAGACGCTGGCCGGCGTCAAGCGCACCGTCTACAACCAGTACGATTCGCTGGTGCGGCCTTTGCGGCATTGGCTGCTGGCGCAAGGCGTGCGGGTGGTCCACGACTGCAAGGTCGACGACCTGGAAATCATGGAGGAGGGCGGCACGCTGACGGTGACGGCGATCCGCTGCACGCGCGAAGGCATCGCCGAGACCATTGCCGTGGCGCCGCAAGACCTGGTGTTCTTCCAGAACGGCTCGATGACCGATGCGTCGAGCTTTGGCGGCATGCACAGCGCGCCGCCAAAGCTCGATAAGCGCGATAGCCAGGGCTGGGCGCTGTGGGAAAAGCTGGCGGTCGACCGTCCGCAGTTCGGCAATCCGGCCGCCTTCAATTCCAGCATTCCCGAGTCGTGGTGGGAGTCGTTCACCGTGACGTTGAAGGACACGGCGTTCTTCGACCGCATGGAGCGCTTCAGCGGCAACGTGGCCGGCACCGGCGGGCTGGTGACGTTCAAGGACTCCAACTGGCTGCTGTCGGTGGTGCTGGCGCACCAGCCGCACTTCGCCGGGCAGCCGGAAGGCGTGCAGGTGTTCTGGGGTTATTCGCTGCACCCGGACCGCATCGGCAACTTCGTCGCCAAGCCGATGGCCGATTGCACCGGCGAGGAGATCCTGCGCGAGTTGTGCGGCCATCTCAATTTCGACATGGAGGTGATGGCGTCGGCGAACTGCATCCCATGCCGCATGCCTTACATCACCAGCATGTTCATGCCGCGCTTGCGCAGCGACCGTCCGCTGCCGGTGCCGCCCAATTCGCGCAACCTCGCCTTTGTCAGCCAGTTCGTCGAGGTGCCGCGGGATGTGGTGTTCACGGTCGAATACTCGGTGCGGGCGGCGCAGATGGCGGTCTACCAGCTGCTCGACGTCAAGCGCGAAGTGCCGCCGGTCAGCCACCACGACCAGTCGGTCAAGGTCAAACTGGATGCATTGATCAAGGCCTTCACGTAGTCAGGAAGCTACCTCGGCCAGCGTAACGCCGGGGTTAAAGGAAGCGGTCGAGGATTTTTTTGCCGTGCTTGTCGAGCTCGCGCACGTCGCGGATCAGGTAGTGGATGCCGTGGATGTCGGAGATCAGTAACGTGTCCACCGTCAGGCGGCGGATGTCTTCTTCGCCGCGCAGCACGAATTCGGTCTCGCCGCGATCCGTTTCCACCGTCCACGTGCAAGGCGTGGCAAAGCCGGAGACGTCGACGATGCGCGAGATCTCGGGCATGAATTCGCGGCCCGCCAGTTCTTCGCGCACCAGGTCTCCGATCTGCTTTGGCAGGTCCTCGATGCGGTCGATCCAGGCGACTTCCTTGCCGTCGCCGCTGACCAGCGCGATGCCGTCTTCCGGCGCCTGCACCGGGAAGGCGCGCACCGCCGCCACGCCCTCGTGCACGGCGCCTTCGCCGGTCGTCAGTACCAGCCGGCCGAAGGGATTGCGTACCAATTCAAATTTTGTCGTCGTCATGTGCGTCTCAGTTGCTTCCCTTGTTATTCCTTGCCGCCGGTGTCGCTCATGTCGGTGTCGACATTGCGGGCCTGCGCCTGATACAGACGGTAGTAGGCGCCTTCGCGCGCCATCAGCACGTCGTGCGAGCCTTCTTCTACCACCACGCCCCGATCGAGCACCACCAGGCGGTCGGCCTTTTGCAAGGTCGACAGGCGGTGGGCGATGGCGATCGTCGTGCGGCCCTTCACCAGGTTTTCCAGCGCGCGCGGGATTTCTTTTTCGGTCTCGGAGTCGACCGAGGACGTGGCTTCGTCGAGGATCAGAATCTTCGGATCGATCAGCAGCGCGCGGGCGATCGAGATGCGTTGACGCTCGCCGCCCGACAGGCCTTGTCCACGTTCGCCGACCATCGAGTCGTAACCCTGCGGCAGGCGCAGGATGAATTCGTGCGCGTGCGCGGCGCGGGCGGCGGCGATGATTTCCTCGCGCGTGGCGTCCGGTTTGCCGTAGGCCAGATTCTCGGCGATGGTGCCGAAGAACAGGAACGGCTCCTGCAGCACCAGGCCGATGTTGCGGCGGTAGTCCGACACCGCGAACGAGCGGATGTCGACGCCGTCAAGCATGATGGCGCCTTCGGAGACGTCGTAGAAGCGGCAGATCAGATTGACCAGGGTCGATTTTCCGGAGCCCGAGTGGCCGACCAGGCCGACCATTTCGCCTGCCTTGATATCGAGGCTGATGCCGCGGTTGACTGCGCGGTTACCGTAACGGAAACCGACTTCGCGCAAGGTGATGTTGCCGTCGACCTTGGCCAGCTTGACCGGGTTGGTTGGCTCGGGCACCGACGACACGTGGTCGAGAATGTCGAAGATGCGCTTGGCGGCCGACGCCGATTTCTGCGTGACCGAGACGATGCGGCTCATCGAGTCGAGACGGCCGTAGAAGCGGCTCGAATACGCGATGAACGCCGACAGCACGCCGACCGTGATATTGCCTTTCGAGACCTGGTAAATGCCGAACACCCAGATCACCAGCAGACCGAGTTCGGTCAGGAACGATACCGTCGGCGAGAACAGCGACCAGATTTTATTGAGCTTGTCGTTGACCGCCAGGTTGTGCTGGTTGGCGGTGCGGAAGCGCGCCGCTTCGCGCGACTCCTGCGCGAAGGCCTTGACCACGCGGATGCCGGGGATGGTATCGGCCAGCACGTTGGTCACTTCGCCCCAGACGCGGTCGATCTTTTCAAAGCCCATGCGCAGGCGGTCGCGCACCACGTGGATCAGCCACGCGATGAACGGCAGCGGCAGCAGGGTGAAAACCGCCAGCCACGGGTCGATCGAAAACAGGATCACGCCGGTCATGATGATCATCAGGCAGTCGGACGCGAAGTCGAGCAGGTGCAGCGACAAAAACACGCAAATGCGGTCGCTCTCGCTGCCGATCCTCGACATCAAATCGCCGGTGCGCTTGCCGCCGAAGTATTCCAGCGACAGGCGCAGCAAGTGGTCGTAGGTTTCGGTGCGCAGGTCGGCGCCGATGCGCTCCGACACCAGCGCCAGCACGTACGTCTTGGCCCAGCCCAGTATCCACGCCGCC
>DASVTJ010000481.1:0-2675 GCA_036387635.1 Duganella sp. | reverse complement strand
CGGCCGTCCTGCGGCGCGCGCGTCTCGGCGATGTTCATGTTCGACATCACCTTCAGGCGCACGGCCATCGCCGGCCAGTACGATTTGTGCAGGCTGCGGATCTGGCGCAGGATGCCGTCGATGCGGTAGCGGATGCGCAGGAACGATTGCTCCGGCTCGAAGTGGATGTCGGAGGCGCTGTTTTGCACGGCGTCGGCCAGGATCGCGTCCATCAGGCGCACCATCGGCTGGCTGTATTCGTCGGACGTGGTGCCGAGGCTGGCGTAATTGACTTCGCCGGTCTCGATCTCGTGCAGGATGCCGTCGATGGATAATTCAAAGCCGTAGTACTGGTCGATGGCGCGCTGGATGTCCGATTCGTTCACCAGCAGCGGGCTGATTGTGATGCCCTTGACCAGCATCGCGCTGATCTGGTCGAGCGCGACGATGTTGCTGGTGTCGGACATGGCCAGGATCAGGTTGTCGGTCTGGCGCTCGTAGACGATCGGGAACACGCGGTAGCGCTTGGCCACTTCCTTGGGGATCAGCTTGAGCGCGATGGCGTCTACGACCAGGCTGGTGAGGTCGGCGCTTTGCTGGTTCAGGTTTTCCGACAGCGCCATGCGCACCGTTGCCTCGGTGACGAAGCCCAGCGTGATCAACAGTTTGCCGAGCGGCTCGTTGCTGCGTTTTTGCTCGATCAGCGCGATGCGCAGCTGGTCTTCGCTGATGACGCCTTTTTGGATCAGCAGCTTGCCCAGCGGAAGTTTTGCTTGTTCTGCCATCGATAGTGGTTAAGTGGTCTTGCGGTCGTCGAGGGTGCGGCCGGCGCGCCGCATCATGGCACCACCGGCGCGGCCGGGGCCGCCGGTATAGCCAGCTCTTGCATGCGGATGCGCAGCGCGTTGCGATCGAAGCTGGCGGTCTTGTCTTGCGAAAGCGTCAGCGCGCGCTGGTAATACGTCAGCGCCAGCCGGCCCTGGTTCAGCCGGTCCAGGCCGATGGCCAGGTTGTAGGCGTAGTCGGGATTGTCGGGCGAGGCGCTGTAGGCGCGGAAAAAGATCTGCTGCGCTTCCGGCCAGCGGTTTTGCTGCGCGTACAGATTACCCAGCGCGAACAGCACCGGGGCCGCCTCGGGATTGGTGTTCAGGATCGCCTTGAGGCGGCCTTCGCTTTGCGCGCCGTCGCCCGAGCGCATGCCGACCAGGCCGCCGACGGCGGTGGCGTCGTTCGGATCGAGTTCGAGCATGCGCAGATAGTAGGACGCCGCCTGCGCGCCCTGGCTCTGGCGGGTGTGCACCATGGCCAGGCCGAGCAGCGCGTCGCGGCTGTTCGGGTCCTGGCGCAGCGTGGCCTCGTACTGGCGCTGCGCCGTCGGCAGGTCGCCGCTGGTGAACGATTGGTAGGCGGTCTCCACCGCCGGCGCGATCTTCGGCGCCTGCACGGCGCGGGCGACGCGGATTTCGGCGTTGTCCGGCGCGGCGACCGGCGGCAGTTTTTCAACGCGCGGCGTGCTCAACTGGTTTTGGATCGCTTGCTGCGCGGCGGCCAGATCCTGCTCGGTGCGCGCCAGGCGGCGTTCCAGATCATCGCGATTATTGCTGCGGCTGACGGACGGCGCCAGCATGGCGCTGCCGCTGGGGTCCACCGCCATCGGATCGACGAAGCCGTCGGGGCTGGCTGGGCCTGGCTGGCCCGCTTGGCCGACTTGGCCGGGTTGACCCGGCACGGCGCCGATCACCTGGACCGGCGTGGCGCCGGTGGCGCCCGGCGGCGGCATCGGCACCGGCGGCAGGCGCGAGCCGGCGCCGGGCGCCAGCACCGCTTGCCAGTAGTAATAGCCGAAGCCGAGCACGATCAGCGCCAGGACCGCCAGCAGGCCGATCAGGCGCAGGCGTTCCGGGTCCATGCCGGCCGGTTCGTTGGTGGCGGCCGCTGCCGCGCGGGCGCGGGCGGCGCCGCGCGCTTTGCCGGCATTGCTGTCGCCGGCTTGCGGTTTTGGTGTGGTCTGACCTTTTGTCGGGGTCTGACCCCCGGCCCGGTCGTTGCCGCCGAAGTTAGTCTGGCTTGTCGGGTTTGTCGGGGTCTGACCCCGGGTCGGGGCTTGGCCACGAACGTTCTCGGCAGCCTGCTGCGGTGTCGGGGTCTGCCCCCCGGCCAGGCCATTGCCGCCAAAGTTGATCTGGTTGGTCTGGTTAGTCTGGTTAATCGGATTTGTCGGGGTCTGACCCCGACTATTTTCGTTGTCGCCGGCATTTGTCGGGGCTTGGCCCCGCAAGGCGGTGTCGCTTGCCGGCGCAACTGGCGCGGCGGGATCGGGCCGCAGGTCAAACGTCAAGCCGGCGTCCAGATGGTCGCTCGGCGGTGGCAGCGGGCTGGGCGACGGACGCGGCGTCAGGCTGGCGGCGGGCGCCTCGGGCGCCAGCGGTTCCAGGCTGAATTCGGTCATCGGCTCGAGGTCGAGACTGAACTCGCGCCGGGATGGCGTCGCGGCGGTGGACGGCGGCTCCGGCGTCAGCGCCAGCACCGCGTCGAATTCCTCCGACGGCTTGTCCGTTTCGGCGTCGACCGCCGAGCTTTGTTTGGCGCGCTCGGCCTTCTTGAGCGCCTGCATCAGTAAGCTCATGATCCGTTCCCGTTGGTGTTGGCGGCGTTGGCGGCGGGTGGCGCCACCGGCACCGGATAGGGCGCGTTGT
>DASVTJ010000480.1:0-3018 GCA_036387635.1 Duganella sp. | reverse complement strand
CCGAACAGCACGGAGGCGGCGTCGGCGTCGAGCTGCTGCATGACGGCGATGGCGCCGATGATCAGATCGGCGCGCCGCTCGATGATGGTGGTGCTGTAGCCCATGCCGTTTTGCGCGTTGCAATCGACCGAGATCGCCACGAAGCCCATCTTCGCCAGGTCGCGCTGGAAGTACTCGTAACCGAGGTAATTCGGCACGTTCGGATCGTGGTTGCCATGCGCCATCACCACCAGCGGCACCCGGCCCAGCGCGGCCAGCCTCGTGTTGAACGGCACGCCGGTGCCGTCGTCGTCGGCCGGATAGTAGACGCGGCCCCGGTTCGGCCCCGACGCGACATCCAGCACGCCGACCGGAAACAGATTGAGCGCGGACGGATCGCCGGCCACCGGCGGGTCGATGCAGGGCACCGTGATCAGCAACGCTTTTTGTCCGGTGCAGCCCTCCAGATCCTGCGCCACGATGACGCTGGCGCCAAAGCCGATGACCTGGTTCACCGGCACCACCGGTCCGCCGCCGGTGCCGGCCGGGGTGCCGTTGATCCAGACCCTCAAAATGGCGCCGGGCGCGTAGCTGGTGAACACCACGGCCGTGTCGCCGGCCTGCAGCGGCCCCACTTGCGGCGCCGGCAGGTTGGCGCAGATGTCGACGGTGGTGGTGCCGGTGCCGCTGTCGGGATTGCCGGGGCATAGCGACTGGTAGGCGCCGAGCGCTTCGCTGGCGCCGAACGGTGGCGCCAGTTGCACCCGCAGCGCGCCGCCCCAGCAGCCCCAGGTGCCCTGCGCGATGCCGCCGCGCAGCACGGTGACCTTCGCGCCGCTGACGATGTTGGAGATGTCGAGCTGGCTGGCGCCTTCGTACGCCGTCCCGATGACCGGCACCGGCAACGGCGCCGGCGGCGCGCCGGTGGTGTGCTCGATCGACGGCGGGCTGGGGTCGCCGCACAGCTCGAACCAGGCGCGCACCTTTTGCGCCAGGCCGAACGCCGGATTCACGTTCACGCCCTGCGGCTCGCCGCAGCCGTTGACGCGCCCGACCTCGGCGCCGTGGGCGGTGACCCAGACATTACCGCCGACGAGCAGATTGGCCACGCCGGTGCGCACGCCGCACTCGTACAACGGCAGCGTGAATACTTCGGGGCGCGGCGGGCCGGCCGGATAGTCGACGGTGTGGTTGCCCACCGTTACCGGGGCCGACCAGTCGCTGATGGCGATGGCGGTGCGTTGCCGTGCGCGCACCTGGTCGGTCGCCACCAGCGGCGCGGGGATGGCGATCGTGATGCCGTAGGGAAGCACGGTGGTGACGATACCGGTGGCGACGGTGGTGCCCTTGACCTCGACCTCGATCTCGGCCCCCGCGACGCCGCCGACCACGGCGACGGCGGTGGCACACTGGTACATTGGCATCACGACCGGGGGGGACAGCAGGCTCGGGTCGACGTCGATGCCGGCTCTTCTGCGGTCGATTTCCTGTGTGCTCATCGGATTCACCTGTCGGTTCGATTGATCGACGTGCCAAGCGCAATGCCAGCGCGCTCTGGACGCGTTTACGTGATCGGCGCGCAATGAGGTTGAGGCAGCCGCGACAGATGGCGGCCGGCGAAAACGCGGTGCGGGTGGTGGTCACGCCGCATCAATCGTATGCCGCTCTCCCGGCGCCGGTTTGAGTGGGGGCAAACAGGGGGCGTCGGGGCGCTGCGCTGGGTGCGAGCTGTGCGGGGAATGAACCGCGCCGGCGAAAAAAAAGCCGCTCGCGCGGCTTTTCAGGTGTGGAGCTGCGGCTCAGTTTCAGCCCACGAGCTTCCGGTTCGCCGAGCCCGGCAGCATGCGCAGCGTTTTGCCGACCGACGCGGTGTAGGTTTTCGACTGGATGGTGTCGACGTAGCGGTACTCGGCGCGCGTTTCGGTCGGCGTGACCGTCAGCACCACGAAGCCGCGCAAGGACGTATCCGCGTATTGCAGTGGTCCGATCAGCTGTTCCATGCCGCCGGCCACGACGGCCGGCGCGAAGGTTGGGAAGTAGGTCTCGAAGCCGGGCGAGGTCACCGACGGCACGCCGAATTCGACGCCGACGGCCTGGCCGTTGACGTCGGCCAAGTCGCTGGCCCAGGCGTTGTGGGTGTCGCCGGCAAGCACCACCAGATTCTTGTTGAGCGTTTTCGCCATGGTCAGAACCGTCTCGCGCGCGGCAGCGTAGCCGTCCCACGCGTCGAGGTTGTACGGCACCTTCGGCGCGTCCAGCTGCTGCTGCTCGGTGGCGGTCAGCGCCACGCCGGCCTTTACCTTGGCGGCGATGCCGAAGTAGGTCGGGTAGCCGACGGTGCCAAGCACCATCGGTGCCGGCAGCAACATGCGCGCCATCAGCACTTGCTGGCCGAGGACCTGCCAGGTGGCGGTCGATTTGCTCATCTGGTTTTGCAGCCACGTGGTTTGCTCGGCACCCATCAACTGGCGGGTCGGGTTCGACACGTCGGCGGTGAAGGCGGCGGCGTTGAAGCTCTTGTCGGCGTTGACGTAGCTGGCCATGGCCAACTGCTTGTCGCGGCCGATGACGCGCGTGTCGAGCATGTGCAGCGACAGCAGGTTGCCGAAGTCGAACGAGCGGTAGATGCGGTCCGGACGGGCGGCGTCGGGCTGGCGGATCGGCATCCATTCGTGGTACGCCTGGATCGCCATCATGCGGCGCGCGGCCCACAGGCCTTCGGTAAGCGGATTGTGGTTTTCGGCGCCTTCGCGCCAAGTGTCGTTGGACAGCTCATGGTCGTCCCAGACGGCGATGAACGGAATGCGCGCATGCACCGCCTGCAGGTCCGGATCGGTGCGGTATTGCTGGTAGCGGCGGCGGTAGTCGGTCAGCGTGATGATCTCGTTGGCCGGCTGCGACACGCGGTTCAACGCGGCGGCGGTTTGCGACGCATAGCCGCTGGCCGCGTATTCGTAGATGTAGTCGCCCAGGTGCAGGCCGACGTCGATGTCGTCGAACTTGGCGGCGTCGCCGTAGACGTTGAAGTAGCCGGTCGGG
>DASVTJ010000479.1:0-1942 GCA_036387635.1 Duganella sp. | reverse complement strand
GTCGATGGTGCGCTTGCGGCCGAATTCCGTCTCTTTCGGCAGGATCGAGACGCAGTTCGACTGGATGCCGCAGTCGCCGCAGCCTTCGCAGACGGCTTCGTTGATGACCATGCGCTTGGGCAGGTCGGGGAATTCTCCCTTTTTGCGGCGGCGGCGCTTCTCGGCGGCGCAGGTCTGGTCGTAGATGATGACGGAGACGCCCGGCAGCTCGCGCAGTTCGCGCTGGATGTCATCCATCTCCTTGCGGTCGTGCAGGGTGACCAGGGCCGGCAGGTTTGAGCGGTCGGTATAGCGCGACAGATCTTCGGTGACCAGGGCGATGCGTTTGACGCCCTCGGCCGCCATCTGCTGGGCGATCATCGGCACCGAGGTCTGGCCGTCGACCGGCTGGCCGCCGGTCATCGCGACCGCATCGTTGTACAGGATTTTATAGGTGATGTTGACCTTGGCCGACACCGCGGCGCGCACGGCCAGGTAACCCGAGTGGAAATAGGTGCCGTCGCCCAGGTTCTGGAACACGTGCGGCACTTTCGAGAACGCGGCCTGGCCGATCCAGGGCGCGCCCTCTCCGCCCATGTGGGTAGTCAGCTTGTTCATCTCCGGGTAGATCGAGGTCGCCATCACGTGGCAACCGATGCCGGCCAGCGCGAAGGAGCCGTCCGGCACTTTCGTGGACGTGTTGTGCGGGCAGCCGGAGCAGTAAAACGCTGGGCGGAAGGGCGTGGTGATCGCCTTTTGCAGCACGGCGTCTTTCGCATCGAGGAAGGCGAGACGGGCCTTGATCAGGTCACGCGTGGTGTCCTCGGTGACCAGGCGCGCGATGCGGCCGGCGATGACGCGCGCGACTTGCGCCACCGAGAAGTCGGCTTTAGGGGGCAGCAGCCAGTCGCCGCGCGGCGCGACCCATTCTCCCTTGTCGTCGAACTTGCCGATGATGTGCGGGCGGACATCGTCGCGCCAGTTGTACAGCTGTTCCTTGAGCTGGTACTCGACGATCTGGCGCTTTTCCTCGACCACCAGGATTTCGTCGAGGCCCTGCGCGAATTCGCGCACGCTGTCCGGCTCCAGCGGCCATGGCATCGCCACCTTGAACAGGCGCAGGCCGACGTCGGCCGCCATCTTCTCGTCGATGCCCAGTTCCTCCAGCGCCTCGAGCACGTCCAGATACGATTTGCCCGACGCGATGATGCCGAGCTTCGCGTTAGGACTGGTGATGGTGGTGTGATTGAGTTTGTTCTCGCGCGCGTACGCCAGCGCCGCGTAGATTTTATAGTCCTGCATCAGCGCTTCCTGATTGCGCGCCTGCTGGCCCAGCGGGATGCTCGACAGGCGCGCGTTCAGGCCGCCCTCGGGCATGATGAAATCGCGCGGAATCCTGACCTCGACGCGGAACGGATCGGCGTCGACGGAGGCCGACGATTCGACCGTGTCGGCCAGCGCCTTGAACGCCACCGTGCAGCCGGAAAAGCGCGACATGGCCCAGCCATGGATGCCCAGGTCCAGGTACTCCTGCACGTTACACGGATACAGCACCGGAATCATCGACGCCGAAAACAGATGGTCCGACTGGTGCGGCAACGTCGACGAATAGGCGCCATGGTCGTCGCCGGCCACCAGCAGCACGCCGCCGTGCTTCGAGGTGCCGGCGTGGTTCATGTGCTTGAAGACGTCGCCGCAGCGGTCCACGCCCGGCCCTTTGCCGTACCACATGGCGAACACGCCGTCGTATTTGGCCTCGCCGATCAGATCGACCTGTTGCGAGCCCCAGACGGCGGTCGCCGCCAGGTCCTCGTTCACGCCCGGCACGAACTGCACGTGGTGCGCTTCGAGATGCGGCTTGGCCTTCCACAGGTTCTCGTCGAGGCCGCCGAGCGGCGAGCCGCGATAGCCGGAGATGAAGCCGGCGGTGTTCAAGCCGGCGGCCTGGTCGCGCACGCGCTGC
>DASVTJ010000478.1:0-2495 GCA_036387635.1 Duganella sp. | reverse complement strand
TCGCCGAGGTGCGCCTGCAAAACCAGCTGTCCCCGGCCTGGACCACCGACTGGATGAGCGAGGAGGGCAAGGCCAAGCTGTCGGGCTACGGCATCGCGCCGCCGGCCGAACAGGTAATCGACATCACCGGCCTGAGGGCGGGTTCGCCCGGGGGCGCGCTGGCCGCCATCTCGCGCCGCGCGCCGCCGCGTCCGGCCATCGTCTGCCCCAACTGCGGCTCCAGCCACACCGAAATCACCAGCCAGTTCGGCTCCACGCCCTGCAAGGCGCTGTACAAATGCCTTGACTGCCGCGAGCCTTTCGACTACTTCAAATGCCATTAATGGGCCGCCAACGACCATGAGCCAATTCCACCCGCTGACCGTCTCGCAAGTGCGCAACGAAACGCGCGACACCATCGCCGTCACCTTCGCGGTGCCGCCGGAGCTGCGCGACAGCTTCCGCTTTCAGCAGGGCCAGCACCTGACCTTGCGCGCCATGATCGGCGACGAGGACGTGCGCCGCTCATACTCCATTTGCTCCGCCGTGCAGGAGGGCGCGCTGCGCGTCGCCATCAAGCGCACGCAGGGCGGGCTGTTTTCCAGCTGGGCCAACGACGCCATCAAGCCCGGCGTCACGCTCGACGTCATGCCGCCGATGGGCCACTTCAACGTGCCGCTGGACGCTGCCAACCGCAAGCATTACCTGGCCTTTGCCGCCGGCAGCGGCATCACGCCGATCCTGTCGATCATCAAGACCACGCTAGCGGCCGAGCCGCACAGCCGCTTCACGCTTTTCTACGGCAACCGCGCCTCGTCGTCGGTGATCTTCAAGGACGAATTGTCGGACCTCAAGGACACCTACATGGACCGTCTCAAGCTGGCCTATGTCATGAGCCGCGAGCAGCAGGACATCGAATTGTTCAATGGCCGCATCACCAAGGACAAGTGCGCGCAGTTCCTGCGCCACTGGGTGCGCGTGGACGACATCGACATCGCCTTCATCTGTGGGCCGGAGGACATGATGCTGGGCGTCTCGGAAGCCTTGCAGGAAGCCGGCATGCCAAAGCCGAACATCAAGATCGAGCTGTTCGCCGCCAGCATCCCGAAACACCAGGATGGCGCCAAAGCCAGGGTGCGCGCCATCGATCCGCAGGCGGCGCGCCACGAAACCGAAGTCACCGTCATCATGGACGGCAGCGCCACCAGCTTCACCATGGACCAGGACAAGGAATCGCTGCTCGACGCCGGACTGCGCGCCGGCATCGACATGCGTTATTCCTGCAAGGGCGGCGTGTGTTCGACCTGCCGCTGCAAGCTGCTGGAGGGGCAGGTCGACATGGACGTCAACTACGCGCTCGAAGACTACGAGATCGCGCGCGGCTATGTCCTCAGCTGCCAAAGCTTCCCCATCACCGACAAAGTCGTCATCGACTTCGATCAGGCCGAGTAAAAAGACCGGAGACGCCATGAACTACGAGAACATCCTTTTTGAGATCACCGACGGCATCGCCAAGCTCACGCTGAACCGCCCGGATAAACTCAACAGCTTCACGCAGGCGATGCATGACGAGGTGCGCCACGCGATCCACAAGGCCGGCGGCGACAAGAGCGTGCGCGTGTTCGTCCTCACCGGCGCCGGGCGCGGTTTTTGCGCCGGCCAGGACTTGTCCGACCGCGCCACCGATCCCAACGCGCCGGGCGCGCGCGCGGTCGACCTGGGCGCCTCGGTCGAGAAGAACTACGCGCCGCTGGTGTTGTCGCTGCGCGCCTTGCCGATGCCCGTCATCTGCGCCGTCAACGGCGTGGCCGCCGGCGCCGGCGCCAACCTGGCGCTGGCGTGCGATATCGTCCTCGCCGCCAAATCGGCATCGTTCGTCGAAGTGTTCTGCAAGCTTGGGCTGATCCCCGACACCGGCGGCACCTACTTCCTGCCACGGCTGATCGGCGGCGCCCGCGCCATGGGCCTGGCCATGCTCGGCGAAAAACTCAGCGCCGAAAAGGCGGAAAGCTGGGGCCTGATCTGGAAGGCCGTGCCGGACGAGGAGCTGGTTGCCGAAACCATGGTCATGGCGCGCCACTTCGCCAGCGCCCCGACCAAGGGACTGGCCTTCACCAAGCAGGCCTTGCACGCCAGCGCCCACAACACGCTGCAGCAGCAATTGACGCTCGAATGCGGCATGATGAGCGAGCTGGGTCGCACTGACGATTACCGCGAAGGCGTCGCCGCCTTCATGGAAAAACGCGCGCCGCGCTTCCAGGGGAAATAAATATGGCAGCATTGAGCAAAGATCGATTAGTCGCCGTCATCGGCAGCGGCGCGATGGGCGCCGGCATCGCGCAGGTGGCCGCCGTCGCCGGCTACACCGTCAAACTGTACGACACCCGTCCCGAGGCGGTGGCCAAGGCCATCTCCGACATCGCGCTGGTGTTCAATAAGCTGGTCGCCAAGGAGCGTATGAGCGCGGTGGCCGCGGCCGCCGCCATCGCGCGGCTGCAAGCGGCCGTCACGCTGGA
>DASVTJ010000477.1:0-13912 GCA_036387635.1 Duganella sp. | reverse complement strand
AAATACTTCATGTCCAAGCCGACCGCCCAGAAAGCGGTGAAGGACGGCGTGGCCTACGAGGTCGTCCCCGGCTGGAAAACCATCATCACCAAGCGCGCGTTCTACGAGAGCTTCAAAGGCGTCGATTTGGACAAATCACTGGCCGGCTATCGCGGCGCCTTCCTCACCATCCGGGGCAGCAAGGACTACCTGCCGCAGCGTGATTTCGACCTGATCCGGATTGCGCCCGGCAAACCGGCGCAGGCCGAAATGATCGACGGCGCCGATCACGTCTTCAACGTCTTCGACCCAGGCAGCGCCGCGCCACAACGCGTCATCGACATCACTGCGGCATGGCTGGCGCGTACGCTGTAAAAACATCAGTCACCGATCACGATGTCGATCGTGTTCTCCAGCCAGATGCCCAGGTTCGGCGTACGCCCGCGCTGCGCCGACGGTCCCAGTTCATGCGGTGGATTGAACTTGGTTCCGATCGGCAGAATCGCGTTCAGGAACGAGATATCGCCCGGTGGGAAATCGACATGCGTGCCCTTCGGCTCGAATCCCTCTCCGCTCGCCTCCTTTGGCGTGAACACCCGCAGCGCGATATCGTCGCCGTGGTTCACGAACCTGATCGGCAGCGTCTTCGTCGCCAACTCCGCCCAGTACACCTTGTCGTGGAAGCCCTTGAACTCCGGGTAGTTCCATGACAGCCCGGTGATGGTGTCGTTGTAATCCTTCTGCCAGACGTCGAACTCCACGCCCTGCGTGCGGTTCTTCCACACGCGATAAGGCCCGCGTCCCAGCCAACGCATCGACCGCACCTGCGACTCCGGGTAATCGAAGGTGATGCCCAACGCGTCGGCCGGCTTCCCGCCCTCCATGTTGTAGGCGTAGTTCACGCTCAGCGTGCCAGCCGCGTTCAGACGCCAGTTCACCTTGCGCAGATTGCCCGTGTACTCCGCCTGCACCACCACGTCACCGCCCTCGCGCCGCGCCGCGATGCTCTTCAGCGTCGCGGTACCGGCCACCAGACGTGGCCCGTTCGTCAGCGGCACCACCGTCCCGCCTTTTGTCAGCGAACGCAGATAGCCTGTGGTCTTGTCGATCGTCGCGCTCAACGCGCCGGCTGTCATCAGGAAGCCATCGTCCTGCTCCAACACCGTCGCTTGCGCGGACGCCGAAGCCGACACCGCCGGCTGCATCCGCTGCGCCACCTGCCGCGCGCTGGCGATCATCCACGACCACGTATAGATCTCACGGCCATCGCGATCGGTCGCGGCGAAGTACAGCGCATCCTGTTGCGCCCAGTCGGACGGCAACGCGATGCTGCTCATGCCGCGCATTCCGGCGGCGACATCGGGCGCCTTGGCGTCGCCCTTGGCCACCACCGTATGTCCCACGTCGCTGCCGAACCTCACCAACTGCCAGCTCAGTTTCAGCTGATTCAGATCGGTCATGTCATAGCGATTCTCCAGCGTGATCTTGCCATCGAAAGTGGGCGCCAAAAACGCCATCTCCGACAGCGGCAGATACACCGGCGTCCAGATCTTCTTCACGGCGAAGAAGCTGCCTTCTTTCTCGCGATACGGTCCGACGATGCCGTCGGGCGCCAGATTGCCGGCGACATCGATGGCGCCGTTCTTGTCGTCGCGCACAATGCCCTCGTCGGCGAAGGCCCAGATAAAGCCGCCGGCGCTCAAAGGATTCGCCAGCATGCGGTTCCACCAGTCGTCCAGGCTCGCGCCGGCGCCGCCGTCGTAGAGGCCATGCAGGAATTCGGTCGGCATGAACACGTCGCGGCCATGGAACAGCGACGTCGCGCAGCAGTCGTAGGTTGGATAATGGGCCGTGTCGATGCCGCCGAAGTTCGCCCACGGATGGATCACCGGCCGCCGCTGCTTATCCCATTGCGCGTAAAGCTTATCCAGGTCGCGATTGAAGCCGCCCTCGTTACCGTTGGCCCAGAAGATGATCGACGGATGATGCTGGTCGCGCGTCACCAGCTCCTTCACCAGCGGCGTCGAGACCTCGGTGTCGTAGGCCTTTTGCCAGCCGGTCAGCTCGTCGATCACATACAGGCCCACTTCGTCGGCCACATCGAGAAAGTGCGGGTCCGGCGGATAGTGCGACATCCGCACCGCGTTCATGTTCATTTCCTTCATCAGCCTGGCGTCCTGATAGCTCAGGGTCTTGCTGCTGGCGCGCCCGGAGGTCGGCCAGATCGTATGCCGGTTCGATCCCTTCAGGCGCACCTTGTAGCCATTGACGTAGACGCCGTCGCGCGGCCGCAGCTCGATGGTGCGAAAGCCGATCGTCTTGCTCACTTCATGCACCGACTTGCCACCGCTGACCAACTGGAAGCGCACCTTGTAGCGCTGTGGATTTTCGGCAGACCAGGGCGTGACCTGGGCGACATTGCCGCGCACCTGCGCCTTGCCATCGACGACTTGCGCCGTCATCTCCTTGCCCAGCGCTTTGCCATCCAAGGTGGTCACGCGCGCGACGACCTTGCCATCCGACCGGCCGACCATGGGTGTGGTCAATAAGACATCGGCACTGAAGTCGCCGTTATGGCGCGCATCGAGGCTGACGCGATCGATATTATCCTGGGGTTTAGCCTCCAGCCACACCGGCCGGAAAATCCCGCTGAACAGCCAGAAGTCGGAACTGCGCTCGGCGCGATTCACCGACTCGTTGGCCGAAAAGCGATTGACCGTCACCTCCAGCTGATTGTTCTGACCGGGCTTTAGCAACTTCGAGATATCGTAGCGGAACTCGTAGAACCCGCCCTGGTGCACCGCGCCCGCAGGCTGGCCGTTGATCTTCACCAGCGTATCGGTCATCGACGCGCCGAAGACGATATCGATCTGCTTGCCCTGCCAGTTGGCCGGCACGTCGAACTTGTGGCGGTAGATGCCGGTGGTGTCCGGCGCCGGCTCCTTTTGCCAGTCGTTGTTGTAGCGGTAGGTGCCGAAGCCCTCCATCTCCCAATTCGACGGCACCGGTATGGTCTTCCACGCTCCGCTATTGCGTCCGCCGTTGACCATGAATTCCCAGTCGACGCGATGGTCCTTGTCGGTGCCGCTCAAATACCGCACCTGCGTGACTTCCGCAAAAGCCAGTCCGCTCAATGCCAGCAGCAGCGTTCCAAGGACCCGCCGCATCATAGTTTTTGCCCCAGCTGTTTGCTCTCCCCTACTTTCAGATTGAGCGGAATGACCTTGTCGCCGTAGCGTACCTTGACGGCGCCCTCGCCGGCGGTTCGGCGTACCGTCGCCGAAGCCAGCTTGCCGTTCTTCCACGCCAGTTCAACCTCGTAGCCGCCGCGCGCACGCAAGCCCTTGACCGAGCCGGTGCCCCATGCCGACGGCAGCGCCGGCAGCAGATGCAGCTCGCCGTTCTGCGATTGCAGCAGCATCTCGCAGATGGCGGCGGTGGCGCCGAAATTGCCGTCGATCTGGAACGGCGGATGCGCGTCGAACATGTTGGCGTAGGTGCCGCCGGCGTTATTCACCTCGGTGCCCTGGCCGCCCTGCTCCGATGCGCGCGCGCCCGGTTTTGCCAGCTGCCCGCGCAGCATCTTGTAGGCGTGGTCGCCATCGAGCAGACGCGCCCAGTAGGCGGTCTTCCACGCCATCGACCAGCCGGTGCCTGCGTCGCCACGGCTCTCGAGCGATTTGCGCGCGGCGGCGGCCAGTTCCGGCGTTTTGGTCGGCGAGATCTGACGCCCCGGGAACACGCCGAACAAATGCGACACATGGCGGTGCGTATCACCTGGCTTGTCCAGCACTGGATCGTTCTTCTTCTCTTCCATCCACTCCAGCAGCTGTCCCCAGCTGCCGACGCGCGGCGCGGCCAGCTTGTCGCGCAAGCCGGCAATCTGATCGCGGAACTGGACGTCGCCTAGCACGTCCGCCGCGTCAACGGTATTGTTGAACAGGTCCCAGATAATGGCCTGGTCGTAGGTCACGCCATCTTCAATCGGCCCATGCTCCGGCGACCAGCCCAGTGGCGCCACCAGGCGCCCGTCCGGCAGCACTTTTAAATAGTCCTGCCAGAAGGCCACCGCCTCTTTCATCATCGGATAGGCGACTTCGCGCAAATACGTCTTGTCCTGCGTGTACGCATAGTGTTCCCAGAAGTGCTGCGCGTACCACGCGTTGCCGGTCTTGTTCCAGATGTAGCCCATGGCGCCGAAGGGATTCGATTCGGTGCGCAAGGTCCAGCCGCGCACCGGTTTGCCCGCGCCGGTGACGAAGGTTTCCTCCTTCTGCACCGCTTCGCCGCTCAGGTCCGGCGCGGCCATCTTCACCGACGCCGGGTCGGCGATAGCCTTGGCGGCGGTATCCGCGATGAGCTGGCGGTACACCGGCGCCATGCCCTGCACGAAGTTCAGGAACGGCAGCGCGTGCTCCGACAGGTTCGCCGGTTCCGCCGGCCAGTAATTCATCTGCACGTTGATGTTGGTGTGGTAGTCCGAATTCCATGGTGGCGACAGGCTGTTGTTCCACAGCCCCTGCAAGTTGGCCGGCAGCGAACCGCGCGAACTGGAGATCAGCAGATACCGGCCGTATTGGAAAAACTGCGCTTCCAGCTCCGGGTCCTTGCCCTGCGCCGTATAGGTCTCGATGCGCTGGTCGGTCGGCAGCGCGCGGCGCGCGGCGGTCGCCGCGCCGAAGTCCACGCTCACGCGGTTGAACTGCGCCTGGAAATCCTTGCGGTGCTCGGCCACCAGCGCCGGCCACGGACGCGCCGCGGCGACGACTTGCGCGGACACGCGCGCCAGCGGATGCTCGGCCCGGAAGTTCCTGGTCGAATCGAGCACGTAGTTGGTGCCGGCGCCCAGGATCAACGTTACCGCGTCGCAGCCGGTGAAGGTTATCTTGTTGCCGTCGATGGCGATGGCGCCGCCCTCGTTTTGCACCTGCACCTGGCTGGCGTAGTCCATCGCGTTCGACGAGGGCGGCGTGCCTTTGCCGCGCAGCGATCCGGTGGCGACGATGCGGTTGCCCAGCGCGTTGATCTGCGCGTCGTGCATGTCGGTCAGCTCGATCGAACCGGTGTACTGTCCGCGCTTGTCGGCACTCAAGCGCACCGCGATGACCTGCGCCGGATAGCTGGCCAGGGCTTCGCGCTTGAACTTCACGCCCTTGTGCGTGTAGCTCACGCTGTGCAGGCTTTGGCCGATATCGAGCTGGCGCGAATAATTGGTGGTTGCCTTATCGTGCCCCGGTAGATTCACATACACATCGCCGAACGGCTGGTAGGCGCCCATCACTTTGTCGTCGCCGGTCCACAACGTGATGTCGTTGAACTGGATGCGCTCGCGCGCCAGCTGGCCGAAGATCATGGCGCCGATCCGGCCGTTACCGATCGGCAGCGCTTCGCGCTCCCAGCCCGCCGGCGTGTTAGGCGCCGGTTGTTGGTAGCGCAGCGTCAGGTCCGGGGCTGCGGCCGCCGAAACGGCGACGATGGCCGAGGAGAGAAAAAGCGTGGAGCGCAGCAAAATTTTCATGGATTTTTTAAATTACTTCGGTGTTATTTTAATCAGCACCACGTCGTTGACGCGCATCTGTACCGTGACGCTGGCCTTGCCGTTTTTTGCGACACGGACGGTGCGCGTTTCCGCAATGTCCGTGGTGCGCCCCTGCAGCCGCCTTAATTGATCGACGCTCAGTGTTTTCGGCATGCCCATTTCCAGATATTCGGTATGGGCGTCGTTGGCCTTGAAGCCGGTGCGGTGGATGCTGACAGCGTAGGCGCCGGGCTTGAAACCTTTGAGGTCGACGCTGAGCGGTTTGCTCAGGCGCGCCGGCAGTACCTTGGTGAAGAACGGCCGGTTGCTGACGTCCTGCTTGGGCAACTGGAAATCCCACGCCAGCACCTGCGCGCCACGGCTCTCGCGACTGTCGCGGGCCACGTAGCTTTGCGCGTCCGGGCTTTTCAACGCGGTGTCGCCAAGCTGGTTCAGATACTTGTAGGCGAACCAGGACGGCTTGCGCACGCCCTGCGGGTTCATCAAGCCGAACCCGCCCTCGAACGGCGCCGTCGGCGGCCCCGGTTCCTCGAATAGATCGCTATACGTCCAATAGCTCATGCCCTGCGCGTAGCCTTCGGTGGCTTTCAATTTGCTGAGAATGTACGATGCGCTGACATACGAATCGTGCACCGGATCGCGCGGCGTGTAGCTGGCGCTCCATTCGGTGAAGTACAGCGGCATGCCGGCCTTGCCGGCGGCGGCCATCTCGCCGCGCACCTTGCGCACGTCGCCGATGATGGCGTCCGGGTTGGGCGACAGCTTGGTGTCGTCCTTGCCGCTCTCGTCGAGGAAGCCGCCATCGACGCCATAGCTATGCGTGGTGATGAAGTCGACCGGCGCGCCGGAAGCCTTGGTGTGCGCGATAAACTCCGGCACCCAGGCGGCGGCGGCCGTCGATGGCCCGCCCACCCTCAAAGCCGGATCGATGTTCTTGATCGCGCGCGCGGTGATGTCGTACAGGTTGAAATAGGCCTTCTGATCGGCCTTTTCCCAAAACGCGTCCAGATTCGGTTCGTTCCACACCTCGAAGAACCAGGTGCGCACTTCCTCCTTGCCGTAGCGCTGCTGGATGTGGCGCACAAAGGCGTCCACCAGTCCCGCCCATTTCTTCGGATCGGGATGCGAGGTGTTGCCCTTCCAGTGGAAGATATGCAGGTCCGAGCTTTTCATCGCCAGCGGCGTGAATCCCAGTTCGACGAACGGCTTGATGCCGATCTTCAGCAGGCGGTCGTACAGGTAGTCGATTTTGGTGAAGTCATAGACAGGCTTGCCGTCGACTTCCTTGTAGGTGCCCAGCACGTCGTGGAAGATCGCGTGGAAGCGGATGTAGCGGAATCCCAGTTCGTCCCTGGCGATTTTGAGCTGCGCCAGGCTGTCGTCGCGTATCAGCGTGCCTGGATAGTCGGCGCCGATCGACAGATCGGCGAAACGGTCGCGCGGCGCCGAAGCGCCTTTGATATCGACCGGGATGTGGCGTGCGTCAGCGACCCTGGAGACGGCTTGCGCCGCCTCCCCCGCCCCTGCCGCGAACATCAACGACAGCGCCAGCCAAGGCGCCGTCATCGCGGGACGAATCGTCATGGTGTCGGCTTAGCGCTTGACCGTGACTGCCTTGCCTTCGTAGCTGACGACTTTGTCGGCGGCGTCGAAGTTGTCGGAGCTCGAGACCCCGGCCTTGATGAAGCGAACCTTGAACTCGCGCTTGTCGACCATGCCCTTGTACTGGCCAACGCGGTCACCGATGGTGACGGTGCCGGTCTTGTCGTTGTAGCTCAGCGGAATACGCGAGAACTCGTTGCGCATGTAGGCATTCGACACGCCGTCATCTTCGTACAGGCTGAACTTGCCGTCCGCGCCGGTGTAGATGTTCAGCGTGATCGGCGCGTCGGGTTTCTCGTCGACGTACTGCGTCACGGGTCCCATCGGCAGGATCGCGCCGGCCTTCACCAGCAGCGGCATGCGGGTTTCAGGCGCGTTGATCGACTTGCGGCTGCCGCCCTTGTGCACTTCGCCGGTATAGAAGTCATACCAGTTGGCGCCCTTCGGCATGTAGACGCTACGCTCGCGCGCGCCGTACACGTACACCGGAGCGACCATCAGGTTGTGGCCGAACAGGTACTGATCGGCGATGTTCTTGACCGCGTCGTCGTTCGGGAAGTCCATCACCAGACCGCGCATGATGGTGCCCGATTCGTGGTGGGTGGTGGCGGCCGTCGAGTAAATGTACGGCATCATGCGATAACGCAGTTTGTCGTACCAGACCATCGAGTCGCGCATCGGCGAGCCTTCCGGCGAGATTTCGTGGATCTCGCGCTTGACCACTTCGCCGTGGGAGCGGAACAGCGGCGAGAGCGCGCCGAACTGCCACCAGCGCAGATTGAGCTCGCGCCATTCCTTCATGTCTTCCGGATTGGCCACGCCAGCGCCGACCACGCGGTTTTCCTGTGCCGAGCCGGTGGCGCCGACCTGGAAGCGGGTTTCCTGCGCATAGCCGCCGATGTCGTGGGTCCAGTTCGGGATACCCGACATCGAGATGCTCACGCCGGCCGAGATCTGGTCATACAGATTGTTCCAGCGGCCGACGGTGTCGCCGCTCCACAGTGCGGTGGCGTTGCGCTGGATGCCGGCGAAACCGGAACGCGACAGGATGAATTGGCGCTTGTTCGGCTGGTCGTTCTTCAGGCCAGCGTAGAAGCCCTCCGTGTGCACCAGGCTGTACGGGTTGAACGTCACTTCGCCGGCGCCGTAGACGGTCGGTCCGATCAGCTTCTTGAAGTCTTCCAGGCGGGTGTTCGACAACACGTCCGGTTCGGTGTTGTCCATCCACCAGGCGTCGAAGCCCAGATCGACCAGCTTCGGTTTCATCTGGCGATAGTACATGTCGCGCGCGCCCTTGGTGTATGGATCGTAGTGGCTGTTTTTGTAGCCCGGTCCAACCCAGTCAAGATCGCCGTTTTCGACGTTCTTGGTCCACATGTAGCCCTTCGACGCCAGCTCCTTGTAGTTGGCGGTGTTGTCGTAGAACTTGCCCCAGATCGAAATCATGATGCGCGCGTTGTTCTTGTGGACTTCGTCGACCATGCCCTTCGGATCGGGGAAGCGGGCCTTGTCGAAATCGTGCGAACCCCAGCCGTCTTGCGGCCAGTAGAACCAGTCCTGCACCATGGCGTCGACCGGCCAGCCCTGCTTGCGGTACTCGCGCAGCACGCCGAGCAGCTGCTCCTGCGTCTCGTAACGCTGGCGCGACTGCCACAGGCCGTACGACCACTTCGGCATCATCGGCGCCTGGCCCGTCAGGTGACGGTAGCCGGCGATGACGTTGTCGATGCTGGTCTCGCCGTTGACGACGTAGTAGTTGATGCTCTGCGCGACTTCCGACGAGAAGGTCAGCGAGTGGCGCTCAGGCGCCGGCAGCGGATCGTTGTGGGTCATGGCGATCATGCCGCCCGACGGTTTCCATTCCAGGTGCAGCTTGACTGGTTTGCCCGCTTCGAACTTCTGCTCGAAGTTGTGGTACCACGGGTTCCAGCCCTGGCGCCAGACGTCCATGACTTCCTTGCCGTCCATGGTCAGCTTCGCGTAGTCGGACGAATACATCTGCATCTTGTGCACGCCGGCCTTGTCGGACGTCAGCGTACCCTCCCACACCACCTTGACGCCGACGGCCTTCTTCGGATCGCCCAGTTCTTTCGGCCAGTTCTCGGCCACGTCCTTCAGGTACTGGTAATCGATGTCTTTTTCCTGGCGCGTCAGTACCAGCTTGTCGTCGACGTAGTAGCGCGCGGTCAGGCCGCCCGCCTTGCCTTCGGCGTCGACCAGTTTCAGGTCGCGGCTCAGGAAGCCGTATGGCTTGGCGTCGCCGAAGCGCGAGATCGAATTGTTATCCCACAAAACGCCGTAGTTCTTATCCGAGACCACGAACGGCACGGCGATGACCATATTGTGCTGCATCAGCAGCACGTCTTCGCCGTTCAGGTTCATTTGGCCGTTCTGGTGCTGGCCCAAGCCGTAGTAGGCGTCCTTGGTGCCGTGGTTGAAGCCCTGCTTGACCGCCATGAACGGCTTGCCGCCGACATCGACCGCCGTCATGCTCTCCGAGGCCTGGCTCAGGAAAGCCTTGCCGGCGGCGTTGAAGAACTGCACCTGGCCGGTCGCCAGCGACACCGCCACCGAGATTTTCTTGGCCTTGAGCGTGACCTTGTCCTTGCCGGACGAGGACACCGTGAAGATACCGCTAACAGGTGCGGCAACGGTCATCAGCGATGGCGTGAGCTCCTTGCCTTCCTTGTCGGTCTTAACGACGTGGATGATATTGTCGCTCATGACCTCGAGCCGCACTTCCTTGGCGCCAGCGTCCGGCTTGACCACCAAGCCGGTGGCGGTTTTTTCAAACGTGCCGGCCAAGGCATGGCCGGACATCATCACCGCCAGGCACGAAGCCGCCGGTACAATTGCTTTGAATCGCATGTTCACTCTCCTGTATATTTTTTGTATTTAGTACGTACCGACTTTGACCTTCAACACCACCGGCTTGCCGGTCAGATTGAGGCCGTAATCGGTTTGGTCGCCGTTCCAGTTGCGTTCCATGATCCATTTACCGGATGGATCATAGTAACCCTCTTCGACGCGCGCCCACATCGTTGGCTTGCCATCCGCGTGATCGATCTTCACACGCGCATGCTGGCCGACGATGATGAACTCATTATCGGCGATCTGCGCGATCGCCACGCCGCCATTCGGCTTCTCGGTGCCGGCCGGCAGATCCTTGACTTCCTTGAAGAACTCACGCTCGCCGAACTGCCACTCGCGGAACGAGATCGTGCCCTTCCAGCCCTTCATGGCGATGGTCTGCGGCGCGCGGTCGTCGCCTTCGGCCACGCCGTAGGTGCGCCCTTCGAAGGCCCACTTGGACCACTGGCGCTCCATCGGACGGAACGCCGAATAGATTTTGCCATACGGTTCGACCATGGTCTTGTCGGTGGCCTTGTGACCGAGCGGGAAATTGCTGTAGTCCGCGTAGTCGATGCCGAACGGCGAGAAGTTGATCGCGCCGCGGCCCAGCACCAGATAGGCGTAGCGCACGTATTCGGCGGCGTTGCTCATCTCCGGCACGGCCAGCGGATTGTCCGGGCGCTGGAATTTGTCGAGCGTGGCGACGAACTTCTTCGACTCCGGACCGTAGATGTCCGGCGCGGCGAAGTCGATCGACGGCGCGGCGGCCTTGTAGATATCGATGACATCGAAGGTCGGGCCGCCGGAAGCGAAGTTCTTGTTCCATGGCTTGACCGGCTCTTCGAGCGGATCGCGGATCGAGTTATTCACATACATCGGCAGGTTGTACACGGCGCGGCCGGCCTTGGCGATCTCGCCGATGTAGCTGGCGATCGAATAGGCGTGGAAGTACTCGTCGGCGTAATCACCGTAGACCTGTTTCCAGGTGCCGCTGGTGGCCAGCGCCACCGGCGATTTTTTACGCTTCAAGACCGCTTCCGGCACCGGCGAATTGAACGCCGCTTCCGCTTTCGGCGCATAGTCGCGCGCGTAGCCGTAGGTGCCGACTTCGTTCTGGACCTGCATCATGATGACGGTGCGCTGCGCCTCGTCGATCTTTTTGATGTGGGTCATCAGCGCGACGAAAGCCTTCTTGTCGGCCTTGAGCGTTTCCTCGCCTTGCGGCGACAGGCAGTAAATCGGCTTGCCTTCCTTGTCGAGCATGCGCGGGAAGCGCTCGTTGTTGAACTTGACCCACTCCGGCGCGTAATTGGCGCCGGTGTTTTTCCAGGTGCCGAACCACAGCAGCACCAGGCGCACCTTGTTCTTGCGCGCCTGGGCCACCAGCGTATCGACGTAACTGAAATCGAACTTGCCCTCGACCTGCTCGATCTGTTCCCAGGCGACCGGGATTTCGAGCGTGTTGGCGTTCATGTCCTTGATCGCCGCCCACACCTTGTTCAGCGCGAGCGGATAGTTACTCGAATTCTGCGCCTGTCCGCCGAACATGACAAAGGGCGCGCCGTCCACCATCAAGGCGAAACGGCCATCCTTTTGCACCAGTTCGGGGATCGGCGCGGCCGCCGCGCCAGCCGCGGCCAACATAACAAAACCAAGGGAGCTTACAAGCTGGCGGACGGTAATCTTCATGCGGTCTAGCCTTTCGTCGGATTAGAAGGTGTAGCGCAGTTGCGCGGTGTAGCGGCGGCCCGTGACGAACCACGCGCGGCCGTTCATGCCGGTACTTTGCTGCATCAGCTGCTTGAACTTCGCATTGGTCAGATTCTGTGCTTCGAAGCCCAACGCCAGGTTGTCGTTGATCTTGTAGTTGATCGAACCGTCGAGCTGACCGTAGTCGTCCGCCCAGGTAGGCAGACCCCAGACGATGTTACGCGCACCCGGCGTAGCGCTGGCCGGATTGGTATCCACGCCATCGGTGCCCTTGGTGCCAGTGACGTTCACACCCTGCAGGCTCTTCGAACGCCAGTTGTAGGCCGCGCGGGCCGAGAACGGGCCCTGGTCGTAGATCAGTGCGACGTTAAACGACTGGCGCGACAGGTTTTCCAGCGGCAGGTTGCCGAAGGTGCGGCCGTTGGTGTCGCAACCGTTGATGTTCAGGTTGACGTTGGCGGCCGACGAATCGCTGCTGCAGTAATCCGTGAAGACGTTCTTGTACAGATCGCGCTTGCTGTCGACGAACGTGAAGTTCGCCTGCATGCCCAGACCGGACAACAGGCCTGGCAGCTTGTCGAAGGTCTGCTGGTAGGCCAGCTCGAAGCCGCGCGCATGGCCACGGGCGCCGTTGATCGGACCGGTGGCCGCGAAGTTCTGCAGGTTGCCGCTGACGTCTGGGAGTGCGAAGCTGTAGGTCTGGTTGACGATGATGTCTTTCAGGCGCTTGTTAAACACCGCCAGCGTGAGCGAACCGACCGGCGAGAAGTACCACTCGGCGGTCAGGTCGACCTGCTTGGACGTGGTCGGACGCAGGTTCGGGTTGCCTGCGGCGGTGCCGGTCAGGCTGACGTTCGACACGTTGGTCACGCCGCCGATGGTGGTGGTGTTATAGCCGGTCGACAGCGAGGAATACGCTTGCAACTGATCGAAGTCTGGACGCGACAGGGCCGAAGCGAAGGCGAAGCGGAACTGCAGCGCGTCGGTGGCCTTCAGGCGCAGGTTCAAGCTAGGCAGGAAGTTGTGATAACGGTTCTCGAACGTCTGTGCCTGCGCGTAGGCGGCGATCACGGGGATCGTCTCGCCGGTGTAGCTGCCCGGCGCCGGCTGGCCCGACGGCGGGTTGTATACGGTGTAGCCGGCCGCTTTCGAATCGGTCTTCACGTAGCGCAGACCGACGTTACCGTCGATCGGATACTTCAGCTGGTCCCAGCCGAAGCGCAGCTGGCCGTAAGCAGCCTGGGTCTTCTCGCTCTGCGCGTTGGTGCCGGCCGGATCGGTACCGAAGGTGGCCGGTGTCCATGCGGGGCAGGTGCCCGGCTGGGCGCACAGCAGCTCGTGATACTTGTGCAGTTCGGCGTAGCTGTTCGGATAACCCTGCGACGTCGACACGGCCGGGATGATCAGCGAAGGCACGTTGACTTTGCCGTTGAAGAAATTATCGAAGTTCTTGATGGTGGTGTTACCGGCGAAACGCGGATCGTTCAGGAACGCTTCCTTGGTGATCTGGCCCGCGCCGGTGCCCACTTGCCATGGCGCCGAGATCGCGGCCCAGTTATAGTCCGGATTGGACTTCTGCGACACCGCGTCGCGGTCGGTCAGGCGCACGCCGAACCGGAAGTCGCGCAGCACCGGATTGTCGAAGGAGTAGGTGGCGTCGGTGCGCCATGCGGTTTCCTTGCCCTTGCTGCGGTCCAGGTGTTCCTGGGTGAAGTTCCAGTAGTTGTTGGCCGGGTTGAGCAGCGCGGCGCGGTCGGCGTCGTTGAAGATCAGGTTGGGCAGCGAGCCGCTCAGGTCCAGCTTCTGCGACGGCATCTTGACGGCGGTGGCCACGGTCGAATCAAGGCTGTCGGTGTTGGCGCGAATGCGCTGCAGATCGGTGGTGACGGTCCAGGTGTCGCTTGGACGCCAGCGCAGGTTCCACGAGATGTCGGTGGTGTCCGAATTGCGGGTCGCCGTGCGGTTGTCGTTGCCGAAGTCGATGCCGCCGGTCGACGTCAGGGTGCCGGACTTGAAGCGGCCGTTCGAATCATAGACGCCGTCGCTCACGCCCAGGGTCGAGACGTTGGCTGCCGAGAAGATCGCCTGCTCGTCCCACGCCATCTTGTACTTCGATTTGAAGTAGGTCAGCGAGCTGCTCAAGGTGCTGTCGAGCTTCCACTGCAAGGCGCCGTACGCGCCTTCGCGCTTGCGGTCGAATTGCAGCGTGCGCCACTGCGCGCCCTTCGG
>DASVTJ010000476.1:0-2773 GCA_036387635.1 Duganella sp. | reverse complement strand
AAATTTGGTGGTCACGTACAACTCTTCGACCTTGGTCCTTGCCCAGGGCGTCTTGCGCAAAAACTTCAGGCTCGATTTCACGCTCGGATCGCTGATGAAGCAATTGATGTCGATCCGATGGGCCAGCTGTTCCCAGCCGTAATGCGCGTGCAAACGGGTGACGATGGCTTCCAGCGTGACGCCGTGCAGTTCGTTGGTCATGTGTTGCTACTCATGTCTGTATCTTACTCAAAAAATGAAAGGGCGGCCCCGATTCTACACAATCGGCTTGTAGGGGTAATTCGTTTGACATGGAACCCGTAAATACTTATATTAATTGCATGCTTTATTAATATTCAATCCAAGGCCATCGTGCGACCTCCCTTTCTTATCGCCGCGTTCGGCATGGCACTGGCCACGGCCGCGAGCGCCGGTGCCGTTGAATCGGTGTCAACGGCCGACATGTTGCGGATCATGCCACCGCCGGGTCTGTACCGGATCGACATCATCGAGGACGACTTCGCGCATCTCGACGGCCCGTTGAAAACCCACAGCTTGCAAACGAATGACGTCATCACCACCACGTACGAGGGCCCGGAGAGCAAGGTCACCGCACCGGCCATCGCCGCGCCGCAACCGACCGTTTGCGTGCCACCGCGCCGAACGGGGCCGCCCGCGCTACGCCTCGGCATGGAGGTGTGCAAGACGATTTCCACCACCGCCAGCGGCGACATGTTGTCGCATGTCGCCCAGTGCAAGCACAGCCGCATCTCGCACACGACCAGACGGCTATCGGGCAAGCAATGGAAAATCACAGACGCGGCCGATTGGGGCGGCGGCATGCCCGACCCGAAGGCGCTGCGTCCCATGGTTGAGAACCTCGCGCGCAACGGCGCCACCGAGGCCGACCGCAAGCAAGCAAAGGCATTGCTAACCGAAGTACCACGAATTCAAGCCGACGCCGAACAACAGATGGCGGCGGCCCTTGCCGGCGCGCAGCAAGCCGTGCGCAACGCCCGCACGGCCGAGGATCGGGCGGGCGCGCTCAGGGCCGTGGAGATGATGCAAAACCCGGACAGCGTGCCGCCCCAGTTCCGCGCGATCAGCACCTCGCGCTGGACCCGGATCGGCGACAACTGCGCCGCCGGGCAGCGATGAGCGCCGCCATCATAACCATCGGTGGCAGCATGCGCGATCCAGCTGGCAATATTGCCCGCTACGAAGAGTATTTCACTATGACTGCCGAGGCCGAGGCAGATTGGCCCGGTGATTGGGCGGAACTCGATTTAGACGGCCGTTTGAATTCGCGGTATAGTCGCCTTCGCGATGACCAACAGTTTGTGCGGCGCCAATATGCGGCCGGAGCCAACCTGGATCAGATCAGCGAAACGCTGAGGCAACGCACCAGTCGCATGCTGGACGATGCGGCTTATGTGCGGTCCAACGGCACGAAAGATTTTTTCAAAGAGGCCTACCCGCTCCACGGGATTGCCCGGGAGAGCTTTGCCTACCTCGCCTTGGCCGCGCTGCTGCTGCCGGAACCGGCGGTCTTCGATCAAATCAGACCTCTCGTTTCGACCGTGAAGGAGCACCAGAGTTTCCTGTTCGATCTGCTGTTGCACGCTTTTGATCGGCAGCATCCAGTGGCGAAAAAGTACAAGCCGAACAAATACATGGCGCCGTGGATGGACCCGCTGCTGCGCGTGCTGGCGCTGCCGCCACCGCAGCAAGCCGCCGGGATGGCACAGCACATGCGCAACTGGCCGCGCATCATGCGTCCTTGGGGCTGGAAGCCCAACCTCAATACAGCACCGGGCCATGACAACCTGTTCTGCGACTTCGCTTTTGAGGTGGCGCTGGCCGTATGTGCTTACGATATCGACGCCAGCGCCTTCAGCGACCACCCCTACTACCCGGCAGACCTGGTGCGCTACTACCGCGCCCATGTGCGGGGCACGCGCGACGCTTGGCGCGCCGAGGGCGCCGGCGCCGGCGTGGTGATCACCGCCCCGGCGCCACCACCGAAGGCCGACCTGGCCAAAAGCAAGCGCAAAGGCCTGGCGCGCTGGATCGAACTGGTGGCCGACGGCGATGGCGACGCCACCGAGGCGGTGCTGGAATCAACCGGCAAGGTCCGCAAGGTCAAGGACCTCGACGAATTACTTTGCGCGCTATCTGAAAACAACCTGGCCGTTCACGCCGACATCAAGGACGACGAAACGCTGGAAATCCAGGCGTCCTCCCTGGGCGAGGCGCGCGGCCTAGGTCCGTTCGACGGCCCGGCCGCCCCGCCCCAAGGGCCGGCGCGCTGCGAGGCGATCCTGCACGCATGGCGCGATTGGACCGCCGCGCGCGGCTATGTCCAGGTCGGCATCGATCTACAAGACGATGCCTGGCACGCGGTGCTGGTGCGCCAAGCGTTCCATGACGAATTATTGCAATTGTCCAGCGAGCTGGCGATCCCGCTGTGCGCGTACCCTGACCCTCTGGAGACCCACCATGTTCGGATTTAAGAAAAAAACCAGCGCACCAGCGCTGACCGCCAGCCAGCTGCAACCGCGCATCAAACACTTGAACTTTTTGCGGGCACTACGCGAAGCGGGCGTGCCGGCCGGCGAGGTGCCGTACAACACGCCGCTGTGCGGCGAGCTGCTGGTAACCTACGCGTTCGATCTGCCAGACAGCCTGGTCATGGCCACCACCGGCCTGCTCGAGCGCGCCGGCGTAGGCGTCAACGACTTGCCGACGTTGGCGCACGCCAATCTGCGGCGTGTATTGCCGCAACCGCAGTTCT
>DASVTJ010000475.1:0-7570 GCA_036387635.1 Duganella sp. | reverse complement strand
CAGTATCGGCTTTTCCACGGTCAGCACGACCATATCGTAGATGTTCGATGCCTGCTGCTCGCCCAGGTCGTTGAAGTAATCTTCAAGGCTTTTCTGGACTACTTCCTGGATACTTTCTTTGCTCATTTTGATGTCGTTCGCTCAATAATCTGTTGACGCTGGTAAATCACCCTGGACTCATGATCCTGGCGCTTACCCTTCTGATATGACTTTTTTAGTGCTGGCTGGCTGGCCCTTGGTTGGCCCTTGGTTGACCTTAAGCGGCTTCCAAAACTGCGGGGAGGCGGTATTGTAACCGCTCGCCGTACCGCCACTGGGATTCGAAAAATTGATCGACGGCGATCAGTTGCTCTTCGGTGGACTCCAGCAGATTCATCTTCTGGCGGAACGCCTCGCCGCCTTCGAGGTCGCGCACGTACCAGCCGATGTGCTTGCGCGCCGTGCGCACGCCCAGGTATTCGCCGTAAAACGCGTAGTGGGCGCGCAAGTGTTCGTCCATCAGCGCGCGCACCTCGTCGACGTACGGCGACGGCAAGTACGTGCCGGTGCGCAGGTAATGGTCAATCTCGCGGAAGATCCACGGGCGGCCCTGCGCCGCGCGGCCGATCATCACCGCGTCGGCGCCGGTGTAATCGAGCACGTACTTGGCCTTCTCGGGCGTGGTGATGTCGCCGTTGGCCACCACCGGGATCGACACCGACCGCTTGACGGCAGCGATGGTGTCGTACTCGGCGTCGCCCGTGTAGCCGTCGGCGCGGGTGCGGCCATGCAAGGTCAGCATGGCGATACCGGCGTCCTCGGCGATGCGGGCGATCTTCAGCGCGTTCTTGTTTTCGCGGTTCCAGCCGGTGCGGAACTTCAGCGTCACCGGCACGTCGACCGCGCCGACCACCGCCTCGACGATCTGCTTGACCAGCGCTTCGTTCTGCAACAGGGCCGAACCGCACCAGCTGTTGCAGACCTTTTTGACCGGGCAGCCCATGTTGATGTCGATGATCTGGGCGCCGCGCTCGACATTGAAGCGGGCGCAATCGGCCAGGTCCTGCGGATCGGCGCCGGCGATCTGCACCGCTTTCGGTTCCATTTCCCCGATGTGGTCGGTGCGGCGCGAACTCTTTTCGGTCGCCCACAGACGCGGATTGGACGCCGCCATTTCAGACACCGCGTAGCCCGCCCCCAGCTGTTTGCACAACTGACGGAATGGCCGATCCGTGACTCCCGCCATGGGAGCGACGAAAACGTTGTTGCGCAGTAAATGAGGGCCGATTTGCACTGGCGGTACCTGATGGGGGAGAAGGAACCTTCTATTTTAACCGAAGGGGTGCTCAAATAATAAGCACTATTTTTTATGAAATCGGCAAATGTGCAGTCTGAACGTTATGAACGGCGGCTCGAAACCCGGCAAAACGGCTGCGGCCGGGAGCGTATCCGCTAGATCACGTCGTCCATCGCGGCGAGGGTCAAATGGTCGACTTCGCCCCAGCGTGTGAGCGCTAACTTTCCGTCCGCGTAGGTGAAACGGTTGATGCTGGCGTTCTTGACCTGGAAGTCGCGCGGGCTGTCGAGCTGCATGCCGACCGCTTCGCGATAGGCGCACTCGAGCACGCCACCGTGGGCGACGACCACGATGGTCTTTCCCGGATAACGCTCGGCCCAGTCGCGGATGGCTGATGTCGAACGCGCGTAAAATTGACGGAAGCTCTCGGCCACCCGCTCGCCGGGCGGCATCACCGCGTCGACGTCGCGCGCTTGCCACAACACGAAATCGGCCGGGTATTGCCGCTCGACATCACTGTACAGCATGCCTTCGAAGACGCCGTAGCAGCGCTCGCGCAGGTTGGGATCGGTCTGGACGGTCGCGCCGTCGAACTGGTCGGCGACGGCCTGCGCCGTCTGACGGGCGCGCGCCAGGTCGCTGGAGACGAACGCATCGACAGTCTCGCCGGCCAGCGCCCGGGCCAGCGCGCCCGCCTGGCGTTCGCCCTCGGCATTGAGCGGAATATCGATATGGCCTTGCAGGCGGCGCACGGCGTTCCAGGCCGTCTCGCCGTGGCGGATCAGCAAAATAGTGGTGTTGTTCATGCAGTCTTTTTTCTTGGCTTGCGGGCCGACGCGGCGGCCAGCGCCGGATTCAGGGTGTACGTGCCGATCAGTTGCGCCTCGTCGACGATATGGCCGTGGATGGCGTTGAGCACGTCCACGCAGGTGAAGCGCCCTGCCAGCGCCAGACGCGGCACATCGAGCGCATACATGCGAAAAATATAATGGTGCAGGCGCTCATCGTTCCACGGCGGACAGGGGCCATCATACCCGTAATAGTCGCCGGCCATCGCCGGGTCGGCCGAAAACCACCGGGTGTAATCGTTGACGCCCTGGCGCAGGACGGCACCGTCGAGGGTCAGTTCCGGGCCAGGTTTGCCGTGCGCCGCCACGCCGTCGGACAGGGCGCCCTCGGCGATCTCATACCGCCGGACCGGGATGTCGATCAAGGCCCAATGGAAGAAGTCGTCGCGCGGCATGCTCGCCGACAAGGTAACGCCGGTGCGGTTGACGTCGGTGGCGTCTTGCGGCACGTCGCCGTCGATGCACAGCAGCACCAGCGATTCGGTCCCGGCCGGCACATCGCTCCAGCTCAGGTGGGGATTGCGGTTGCCCGACAGCGCCATCTGGCCCTCGGCGGTCATGGTGGCAAAGGCGCAGGCGGCCGGAATGGCGGCCCCATTGCGAAAACTCTCGCTCGACAGTTTCATCCGTGCTCTCCCCCGGCGGTTTCTCGTTAGTTATTTAGAGCTGGTTTGCAGCCAAAACGTTACTGGTCCATCGTTGGTCAGCGTGACTTTCATGTCCGCGCCAAACCGGCCCGTTTGCACAACAGTGTGACGCAAACGCGCTTGCTCGACAAAATAATTGAACAGGCGCAACCCGTCTGCCGGCGCGGCGGCGGGCGTGAACGACGGGCGGGTGCCGGACTTGGTGTCGGCCGCCAGCGTGAATTGCGGCACCAGCAGCAGGCCGCCGGCCACGTCCGTCACGCTGCGGTTCATCTTGCCGGCCTCGTCCGAGAAGACGCGGTAGCCCAGCATTTTGGTCAACAGCGCGTCGGCGTCCTTCTCGGTGTCGTTGCGTTCGGCACACAACAGCACCATCAAGCCGGCCTCGATGGCGCCGATGGTGGCGCCATCGACCACCACCTTCGCGTCGCTGACCCGCTGCAGCAGCGCGATCATGCGGACAAGGTGACGCGCGCGAACTTGCGTCTGCCCACTTGCAGCACGAAGGTGCCGGCCTCGATCTTGACGGCCTTGTCGCTGATGACGGCGCCGTCCAGGCGCACGCCGCCCTGGTCGACCATGCGCATCGCCTCTGAAGTGGATGGGCACAGGCCGGCCATCTTCAGCAATTGCGGAATGCCGACCGGCGCGCCGCTCAGCGACACCTCCGGCACGTCGTCCGGAATGCCGCCCTTGGAGCGGTTGACGAAGTCGGTCAACGCAGCCTCCGCCGCCGCCTGCGAATGGAAACGGGCCACGATTTCCTGCGCCAGCGCCACTTTGGCGTCGCGCGGATTGGCGCCGCCGTCGATGGCCGCCTTCAGGGCGGCCACATCGGCGATCGAGCGGAACGACAGCAGCTCATAGTATTTCCACATCATCACGTCGGAAATGCTCATGATCTTGGCGAACATGGTGTTGCCGGGTTCGGTAATGCCGATATAGTTGTTCTTCGACTTGGACATCTTGTCGACGCCATCCAAACCTTCCAGCAGCGGCATGGTCAAAATGCACTGCGGTTCCTGGTCGTAGTCCTTCTGCAGCTCGCGGCCGACAAGCAAGTTAAACTTCTGGTCGGTTCCACCCAGCTCAAGATCCGACTTCAAAGCCACCGAATCGTAGCCCTGCATCAAAGGATAAAGGAACTCGTGGACCGCAATCGGTGTCCCACCTTTGAAGCGCTTGCTGAAGTCGTCGCGCTCCATCATGCGGGCGACGGTGTAATGCGAAGCCAGCTTGATCAGGCCGCGCGCGCCCAGCGGATCGCACCATTCGGAGTTGTAGCGGATTTCGGTCTTGGACGGGTCCAGCACCAGCGAGGCCTGCTTGAAGTAGGTCATGGCGTTTTGCTCGACCTGTTCCTTCGTCAGCGGCGGGCGCGTCATGTTGCGGCCGGACGGGTCGCCGATCATGGAGGTGAAGTCGCCGATCAGGAAAATGACTTGATGGCCCAGATCTTGCAACTGACGCATCTTGTTGAGCACGACGGTGTGGCCCAGGTGCAGATCGGGCGCGGTCGGGTCCAGGCCCAGTTTAATGCGCAACGGGACGCCGCTTTGTTCGGAGCGCGCCAGCTTCTGGGCGAACTCGCTTTCAATCAGCAACTCGTCGACACCCCGTTTGGTGATGGCAAGCGCTTCCTGCACCTTGTCGCTCAGAGGCAATATTTTAGAGGGGGCTGGCGGGGTCGAAGCAGAGGTAGTCATATATTTTGGGAGTTTTTTTTCAAAAAAAGGTAGTCAGCGCCAGGAGTTTGCTATAATCCTCGATCCATCAATCTTGCCGTACGAAAACGAAACCCGACAATAATAAGAAGAAATAAAAGGTTCCTGAATAGTTCAAGCGGCAAATTTTAACTGATTGCATGAACCATATACATAAATTCACGAGCTCACGCTTGTATAGTCTGATAGCTTCCACGCGCAAAGCGCGTATCGTCAGCGCCTCCGCACTGTTCCTTACAGTATGTGCGTTTGGTGCGGCCGGGGTGGCGCCAATGGCGCCGGATCCGGCCGATCTGCCGGTGAAATCCGTGCAGGAAGCGGTGGCGATGCCCGACATTAGCACGCAGATATCAGCACTTGAGCAACAATCCTCCAACGAGCACTTCGTCCACGAAGAACGCATCCGCGCCGGCGACACGCTGGCAACGCTGCTCACCCGCCTGGGTGTGGAAGACGACGCCGCCGAAAATTTCATCAAAAAAGACAAGGTCGCCAAAGGCGTCATGCAGCTGAAGACGGGCAAACGCGTCCAGGCGCAGACCGATGACGAAGGCAATCTGCAATGGCTGCGCGCGGTCGTTGTCGACGGCAAGGATATCCCTGTCAAGAACATCACGATCAGCCGCAAAGGCGAACGTTTTGTCGCACAAGAAGAAGCGGCCAAGCTGGAACGCCGTGTCGAGATGCATGCCCGCACCATCAACTCGACCCTGTTCGCGGCCACCGATTCGAACGAGGACGGCACCAAGCTGCCGGACACGATCGTAAAGCAAATCGTCGAGATGTTCTCGACCAGCATCGACTTCCGGGGCGACCTGAAGCGCGGCGACCATTTCAATGTGGTGTATGAAACGTTCTGGCAGGATGGCGAATTTGTCCGCGCAGGCCGCATCCTGGCTGGCGAATTCACCAACCGCGGCACGACGTATCAATCGGTGTGGTTTGAAGATCCGCAGACCAGGCAAGGCGGCGGTTACTACAGCTTCGACGGCAAGGCGCTGAAAAAGGCCTTCCTGAAGTCGCCGGTGGAATTCTCGCGGATTTCGTCGGGCTTCTCGATGCGCGTGCATCCGGTATCGGGCGAATGGAAAGCCCACAAGGGCATCGACTTCCCTGCTCCGACCGGTACGCCGATCCGTGCTTCCGGCGACGGCGTCATCGATTTCGCCGGCACCCAAAATGGCTATGGCAATTTCGTCACCATCAAGCACTGGAACAACTACTCCACCGCTTACGCGCACATGAGCAAGTTTGCACCTGGCATCAAAAAAGGTAGCAAAGTCAGCCAGGGCGATGTGATCGGCTATGTCGGCAGCACCGGCTGGTCGACCGGCGCGCACTTGCATTACGAGTTCCGCGTCAACGGTGAAGCCAAGGACCCGAGCAAAATGAATGTCACCGCTCAAGCACCATTGACCGCCGCCGAATTGTCGCGCTTCAAAATTTACGCTTCCGACATGTCGCACCGCTTCGCACTGTTGCAGCCAGGCGGCTCGACCGGCACCCGCGTCGCAGCGAAATAAGCGCTGGCGACTCACACAAAACAGGCCTCCGCATCGGCCTGTTTTTTTTCGTCTGTTTGTTTTCCCAATGACTTCATCATCCTCCGCTCGCGCCGCTTGTTCCGTGCGACAGCACACGCAAGCTCAGGCAAAATAGGTTTTTCATGCAATAAGGAATAGCAATGACACACTATATCGGTTTGATGTCCGGCACCAGCCTGGACGGCGTGGACGGCGCGCTGGCGGCGTTTTCCGGCGATGCCATCACCACGCTGGCGGCGGCCTATATTGCCTTTCCTCCCGCCCTGCGCGAAGAGCTGATGGCGCTGCAGTCGGCGGGCGACAACGAGATCGAGCGCGAAGCGCTGGCCGCCAACGAGCTGGCGCAGTTTTACGCCCAATGCGTCATGCAGCTGCTGGACGAGGCCGGCACGGAGCCGGACGCGGTGCGCGCCGTCGCCGTGCACGGCCAGACCATCCGCCACCTTCCGGAGCTGGGCTTCACGCGGCAGACCAACAACCCGGCGCTGCTGGCCGAGCTGTGCGGCATCGACGTGATCGCCGACTTCCGCAGCCGCGACGTCGCCGCCGGCGGCCAGGGCGCGCCGCTGGTGCCGGCCTTCCACCAGGCGCTGTTCGGCAAGCCGGGCCAGGCGCGCGTGGTGGCCAACATCGGCGGCATCGCCAACATCAGCGTGCTCGACGGAGCTGGCGGCGTGATCGGCTTCGATACCGGTCCGGGCAACGTGCTGATGGACGCGTGGATCGGCCGTCATCTGGACAAGGAATACGACGCGGACGGTGTCTGGGCCGCGATGGGCAAGGAAATTCCGGAGCTGCTGCAGGAGTTGCTGCACGAGCCCTATTTCGCGCTGCCGGCGCCAAAAAGCACCGGCCGCGACCTGTTCCATCTCGAGTGGCTCAACGCCCGCCTGGCCGTGTATGCGGACGCCGCGCCGGAGGACGTGCAATTCACGCTGACGAAGCTGACGGCGGTGTCGCTGGCGCGGGCAATACAGGCCTATGGCGGCGATGCGGACGCGGTGTATGTCTGCGGCGGGGGCGCCTACAACAGCGTGCTGATGAGCGAACTGGGCAAAGCGCTGGGCGACAACGTACTGGTGGCGTCGACGCAGGCGCTGGGCGTGGCGCCGAACCGCGTCGAGGCGCTGGCGTTCGCCTGGCTGGGCCACCGCTTCAGCGAGCGTCTGGCGGGCAACCTGCCGGCCGTCACCGGCGCCAAGGGCCAGCGCATCCTCGGCGCCCTCTACCCCCGCTAACTCGAGTAACTCGAGGGTCAAGTCTGACATTCGGACACGGGCTCAACCTTACCGTCGCACAACGGTTGGGGTCGTGTCTGAATGTCAGACTTGCCCCTGCCGTACTGGGGTGATGTTGCCAGTGCTGTAAACGACAACGGCGGACAACCGAAGTTGTCCGCCGCTTAGCTTAGCTCACTACAACCAGCTTATACCGAGAACGACGAGCCGCAGCCGCAGGTCGACGTCGCGGTCGGATTCTTGATGACGAATTGCGCACCTTCCAGGTCGTCCTTGTAATCGATCTCTGCGCC
>DASVTJ010000474.1:0-3048 GCA_036387635.1 Duganella sp. | reverse complement strand
TTCGCCGGCGCGCGGCGCACGTGGCGGTGCGAGCGCATCGCCGCCGAGGCGATGAAGATCTCGCGCAGCAGGTAGCAGAAGCTGCCGATCAGCGCCCCCATCGCCACCACGAACATGCCGGCGATGTATTTGTCGAGCGGGGTGTTGGTGATATCGCCCAAAAACAGCATCGCGATCACCAGGCAAATCAGCAGGCCGCAGGCGGTCGACAACGTGATCGAGGCGTTGATCAGGTGCGACCGCCGGTACAGCACATCGAGTTCGTTCAGATAGACGTCGCTGTAGCCGATGTCGAGACGGTCCTCCAGCACGCGCGAGCGGTCGATGATGCGCGCCAAGCGGTTGGTCAGCACCATCAGGTTGGTGCACACGCCCGTCAGCAGGAACACCGGCGCGATCGCCAGCTGGATGATGTGGCCGATATCGCCGATATTTATGTTCATGATTGCATATAAGCTGGGTTTAATGCTCGCCTCTCTGGGCTGTCGGTCTTGCTACCAAGTCCATAGTGTAGCAGCCTGAAGCGCCGACGCGGTCGATTGTGCGGCGTTTATGCGCTCACGGCACTCAGGTGAAGGCGCGCCCGCGTTTGAATTGTTCGGTCGCCTCGACCAGCGCGCGCGCGATACCCGTTTCCATCGCCCCGTGGCCGGCGTCGGGAATCACGTTCAGCACCGCGCCGGGCCATGCCTGTTGCAGGCGCCAGGCCGACACCGGCGGGCAGATCACGTCGTAGCGGCCCTGCACGATGACGGCCGGCAGATGGGCGATGCGGCCGATGTCGCGGATCAGCTGGTCGTCGTCGAAAAAGCCGAGGTTGGCCATGTAATGCGATTCCAGCCGGCCCACGCCCAGATCGAGCGCGTCCGACGGCGGGTCGTCCGGCTGTGGCAGCAGGAACACGCGGCGGCCTTCGAATCGGCTCCACGCGCGCACCGCCGGCAGATGGACGGCCGGATCGGCGCTCATGATGCGCTCGACATAAGCCTTGAGCAGGTCGCCACGCTCGGCCGCCGGGATCGGCGCCACGAATTCGTCGTACACCTCCGGATGGAACCATTGCGCGCCGTGCAGGAACCAGTCGATTTCCTTCTGCGTGCACAGGAAAATCCCGCGCAGGACGAAGCCGAGGCAACGTTCGGGATGCGCTTCGCCGTACGCCAGCGCCAGGGTCGAACCCCACGAGCCCCCAAACACCAGCCACTGCTCGATTCCACATAGCGCGCGCAGGCGTTCGATGTCCCCGATCAGCAGCTGGGTGGTGTTGTTGCGGCACTCGCCCAGCGGCACCGACTGGCCGGCGCCGCGCTGGTCGAACAGGATCACGCGGTACCGCTCCGGATCGAAGAAGCGGCGATGCTGCGGCGACAGGCCGGCGCCGGGGCCGCCGTGCAGGAAGATCACCGGGATGCCGTGCGGATTGCCGACCTCCTCCCAGTAAATCGTATGGATGTCGTCGACCGCCAGCATGCCGTGCCGGGTCGGCGCGATGGGCGGAAACAGGGGCGAAGTCGGGTCGAACATGGCTATCCTTTAAGCATCGATAGCTGATTGTACGAAAAAAAAGCCAGGATCGCGAACGAACCTGGCTTCGATTGCAGCGCAAGCTTAAGCGCGGCAAGCTTACGACATGTGCTGGCCGCCGTTGATGGCGATGTTGGCGCCGGTGACGAAGGCTGCCTCGTCGGACGACAGATACGCCACCAGACCGGCCACTTCTTCCGGCTTGCCCAGGCGCGCCATCGGAATTTGCGGAATGATCTTCGTGTCGAGCACGTCCTGCGGGATCTCCATCACCATTTTGGTGCCGATGTAGCCCGGCGAGATGGTGTTGACGGTCACGCCCTTGCGCGCCACTTCCAGCGCCAGCGCCTTGGTGAAGCCGTGCATGCCGGCCTTGGCCGCCGAATAGTTGGTCTGGCCGAAGGCGCCCTTCTGGCCGTTGACCGACGAAATGTTGATGATCCGGCCCCAGCCGCGATCGACCATGCCATCGCACACCGGCTTGGTCATGTTGAAGACGGAGTCCAGATTGGTGGCCATGACGGCGTCCCAGTTCGGCTTGTCCATCTTCTTGAACGTCATGTCGCGGGTGATGCCGGCGTTGTTGACCAGCACGTCGACCGGGCCGATGTCCTTTTCGATGGCGGCCACGCAGGCCTGGGCCGAGTCGTAATCCGCCACGTCGCACGGATAGGCGCGGAAGTTGAAGCCCTGGTCGCGGGTCGTGGCAAGCCACTGTTCCACCTTCGGATTACCCGGCGAATACGTCGTCACCACGATATAGCCCAGCGCCGACAGCTTGAAACACACCGCTTCGCCCAGACCGCCCATACCGCCAGTTACCAATGCAACTCTAGCCATTATTGTCCCCTCTTGGTTGACATCACAGTTCGCTGGCCGCCCCAAACCTGTCCGGAGCGGCCTGTTTTAAGGTGTTTAGATTTTTATGGACGCTCGATCGCCAGCGCCACGCCCATGCCGCCGCCGATGCACAGCGAGGCCAGGCCTTTCTTGGCATCGCGACGGATCATTTCGTGGATCAGCGTGACCAGGATACGGGCGCCGGACGCGCCGATCGGGTGGCCGATCGCAATGGCGCCGCCATTGACGTTGATCTTGCTGGTGTCCCAGCCCATTTCCTTGTTGACGGCAACGGCCTGCGCGGCGAACGCTTCGTTAATTTCCATCAGGTCCAGGTCGTCGGGGGTCCAGCCGGCCTTTTTCAGACACAGACGGCTGGCCGATACCGGGCCCATGCCCATGAAGGCCGGGTCCAGGCCGGACGAGGCGTAGGCCTTGACCTTGGCCAGCACCGGCAGGCCCAGTTCCTTGGCCTTGGTGGCCGACATCATGATGACGGCGGCGGCGCCGTCGTTCAGGCCCGACGCGTTGCCGGCGGTGACACTGCCTTCCTTGTTGAACGCCGGACGCAGGCCGGACAGGCCTTCGATATTCGAGCCGGGCTTGATGTACTCGTCGCTGTCGAAGACGATGGTGCCTTTTTTATTGGCGATCTCCAGCGGCAGGATCTCGTCCTTGAACTTG
>DASVTJ010000473.1:0-8199 GCA_036387635.1 Duganella sp. | reverse complement strand
GATGCGGTTGGGCACGTCGTTCAGCACAAACCCGATCTCGTGCAAAATCTCTTTCGTGTACGGCTGCAGGCTGGCGTTGGCCAGCGCAAACATCGGACGGTTCTGCTCGTCGACGATCTGGATCCGCAAGCCTTCGGTCGTAATGTCGAGCAGCAGCTGGTTCTTGTGCTTGACGAGCACCGGATTAGATTCGATCTGGGTCTCGATTTTTTCCTTGAGCGACTGCAGGCGCCGCGCGTCCTCGGCCTCGAGCGCGGCGCGCACGGCGGTCAAGTTGAAGGTTTTCTTGATGGCCTCGTCGCCGCCGGCCTTGACCTGGCCGTCCTTGCGCGTCAGGTCCTTGCCGCCGCCGGGGATCACCGACGAACTGTCGCCGCTGCCCGAGCCGCCCTGCATGGCCACCTTCAGTGGCGTCTTGAAGTAATCGGAAATGCCTTTGAGGTCGCCCTTCGACGTCGAACCGAGCAGCCACATCAGCAAGAAGAACGCCATCATCGCCGTCACGAAGTCGGCATAGGCGATCTTCCAGGCGCCGCCGTGGTGCCCGCCGCCGCCCTTCTTGATGCGCTTGACGATAATCGGCCGTAAGCCTTCTTCAGCCATGACGGTTCCTCAATGATTCGAACATGATTCCCGGGGTGCTATTCATTGCGGCTTACTTCGCCTTCGACTTCTTGATGTGGTCTTCGAGTTCGTTGAACGTCGGCCGCTCGGTCGAGTACAGCACCTTGCGGCCGAACTCCACCGCCAGCGCCGGCGCGTAGCCGTTCAGGCTCGCCAACAACGTCACTTTGACGCACTGGAACATCTTGGTCGACTCTTCCAGCTTCTGTTCCAACAGGCTCGACAGCGGCGCGACGAAACCGTACGCCAGCAAGATGCCGAGGAAGGTGCCGACCAGCGCGTGCGCGATCAGGATGCCCAGCTCGGCCGGCGGCAGGCCGACGTTTTCCATCGTGTGGACCACGCCCATCACCGCCGCCACGATGCCGAACGCCGGCAAACCGTCGCCCAGCTTGGCGATCGCGTGCGCCGGAGCCGCGCCCTCGTGGTGGTGGGTCTCGATCTCGTTGTCCATCAGGTTTTCGATCTGGAACGCATCCATATTGCCCGACACCATCAGGCGCAGGTAATCGGTGATGAATTCGACGATATGGTGGTCTTCCAGCACGCTCGGGTACTTGCTGAACACCGGGCTCTGCTCCGGACTGTCGATGTCGCCTTCGATCGACATCAAGCCTTCCTTGCGCACTTTCGACAGGACGTCGAACAGCAGCGACATCATTTCCATGTACAGGTCGCGGGTGTAGCGCGAGCCCTTGAACAAGGTCGGCAGCGCGGCCAGCGTGGCCTTGATGGTCTTGCCGTTGTTGCCGACGATGAAGGCGCCGATCGCGCCGCCGCCGATCATCACCAACTCGAGCGGCTGGAACAGCGCGGCCAGATGCCCGCCCGCCATCGCGTAACCGCCGAAGACGCCGACCAACACCACAACATATCCGATTATGACTAACAAGTGACCTGCTCCCGATCAAGAAACAAGGCCAGAATGTCAACTACCGGCGGCCAGATTTCAATAAATTTACGTGTGGAACTACAATAACGCGTCTCATGGGGGCCAAGCAAGTGAATAACGCCAAATGATGCTTAAAAGTACCATTTATAGATTGGGGCGGTGTCGTCTGTGGCGTGGATGGTCTGATCGGGCGCTCTGGCGTCGATAGCAAATTCGTAGCTGATGAGAATGGAACCGGCGCCCATTTCGGCCTCGCACTTGCGCCACAACGCGCCCATGGCGGCCGGCGACAAATACGCGAACACCAGATCGAATCGGGCGAAATCGAGCCGTTCGTAATCGCCTAATATAAAGCGCGCGCGGGGGCCCTTGATCAGCGCGCGCAGGCGGCTATACAGCCACGGCAGCGGCGCCAGTTCGATGCCGACGCATTCGATATCGGGACGCACGCGCGCCAGGTACAGCACCAGCCCGCCCAGTCCGCTGCCGATGTCGATCACGCGCAGCGGCCGCACATCGCCGTCGCCGTCGCCGTCCGCGGCCGCGCGCGGCGGCGGCAGTTGCTGGCGCACCGCGTCCCACACGGCCGGATGCGACGGGTAATACGGCACCTGCGTGCGGAAGGTCGACCAGTACAGTCCGAGCAACACCAGGAACACCGCCAGGAACAGCCACGGCGGCAGCCGCAACGACAACGCCGCCAGCACCGCCAGCGGAAACACGAACTCGATCGCGCGCCACCACACGGCCAGGCCGGCGGCCCACGTGATGGCGGCCGCGACCAGGCCGTGCAGCACGGCGACGGTCAGGTAATCGACGGGAAAGTGGAAAGTGGCCAGCAGATACACCAGGCCGAGGCTGAGCGGCGCGGCGCCGCATTGAATCAACAACGCCCGCACGGCGGGCGCGCGGACGAGGCGTTGCCGGTAGGACGACTGCGGGGTGTGGCGGGTCACGCGGCCAGGGCGTCGGCGTCGCGGGCTTTCTTGGTCTTGCCGGCGCGCGAAGGCATGTGGCACAGGCCGCAAACATAGCTGCCGTGCAGGTCCATGCAGTTGACCACGTATTTACCCTGGCATTTGCCGCACGGGGCCACTTCCAGCATCTTGCTGCTGAAGAAGCGCACCAGGGTCCAGGCGCGCGTCAGCGACAGCAGCGGCTCTTCGCCCGGTTCCGGCGGCAGTTGTTCCAGATACAGCTTGTAGGCCTTCATCACCGCTTCGATGCCGGTGGCGCCGGCGTGCTCGACCAGGAAGCGATGGATATTGATGAACAGCGACGAATGGATGTTCGGCTGCCAGGTCAGGAACCAGTCGGTCGAGAATGGCAGCATGCCTTTCGGTGGCGACACGCCGCGCAACTCTTTATAGAGCTTGAGCAGGCGCTCGCGCGACAGCGAGACTTCGGTTTCCAGCAATTGCAGGCGCGCGCCCAACTGGATCAGTTCAATCGCAAGCTGAATCTCTTGGGCTTCAGACACTACGCTTTTCTTGGTCATGATCTCTGCTCCGGGCGGTAAAGAATGAGGGTAATACCAGATGCTATACGATGCTATACAGCAGATGCGACAGCAGAATTACGCGATTTCTTCCACGCCCTGGCCGGCCATCAGGATGGCGGCGTGCGACTGGGCCAGCGAACGGTCTTTATTATAGTTGGTCAGCATCGACAGGATGGCGCTGTCGTCGAAGCGGAAGCGGGCCAGCATCATGTTGCCGCCTGCCAGTTTGAGGATCTGGGCGTTGCTCATGCCTTCGATCAGCTCGGCGATCTCGGCGGCGATGCCGAGACGGAAAATCGCGGTGACTTTGTCGGCACGGATCATTTGCTGCGCGAGCATCAAGTAGCTCAAATTTGCGTCGCGAATTTCAGCCATCATATCGTTTGCGGTCATGTCATCTCCCTGTATTTGTTTCACTGCGGAACACAATTGCGTTTCCAGTGAGATACATTCTGCGGGAGCAACAAAAATACGAGAAGAGGTGACCTTCCGTATTTTGCGTCAGGCAATAGCGAACGCGACCCGTCGGTGTTTGTCTGACAAACACACCTGGATCGAGGCTCTACGCCCTTGCGGAGCGGCAATTATTTGGCTGAAAATGTTCAAAAAATTCCTGTCAGGACACGAAAAAATAGTTCGTATGGCGACGCTTTTTTGCTACATCTAACCCGGTTACGGCAGCTTTTTCGGGAACTTTAGGGTTTCCACAGAAAAATTTTAAATTATTTCAGGCTACATTGCTGCAAGCTTGGTCGCGCTGGTGATGCTGCTGTTGATACTTTTACGCGCTTCATGAATCTGGTAACGGCAGCGTTCCGGGGAACTTTAGGGTTTCTTTGAATTTATTTGAAAAAAACCGAGAATAGTTGTCGAACACCCCCCAGATCCAGTATCCATGCGGGTTTTGCCCGTATGGCACCCTGCGACCGGTGTCCGCGCAGCAGGCAAAGCCGACGGTACATCCTGTTACACTGGTGCATCCGACAACTTATTGAAGCCAAAGTATCTGGCATCCCGTTAAGAAAGTGACGTAATGACCAACCCCATGGCAATATCGGCAACGCGCGCGACAACCCGCAGCGACTGCCAGGACCGCGACATGGAAGACCCGCTCGCGGCGCTGCGCGACCAGTTCGACCTGCCGCCCGGCGTGATTTATCTGGATGGCAACTCCTTGGGCGCTCGTCCGAAGGCCGCCCTCCCCCGCGCCCAGCACGTCATTGCCCGCGAATGGGGCCACGATCTGATCCGCAGCTGGAACACCGCCGGCTGGTTCGACCTGCCAAAACGGCTGGGCAACCGGCTGGCACCGCTGATCGGCGCGGCCCCGGACGAGGTCGTCGTCACCGACACCACCTCGATCAACCTGTTCAAGGCGCTGGCCGCCGCGCTGCACATGCAGGCCAACGATCCGTCCAGCGCCAGCCGCCGCGTCATCGTCACCGAGCGCTCCAACTTCCCTACCGACATTTATATGGCGCAGGGCGTGAGTAGCTGGCTCGATCGCGGCTACGTCGTCAAACTGGTCGATTCGGTGGAGGAACTGCCGGCCGTTATCGGCGCGGACGGCGCCGACATTGCCGTCGTCATGCTGACCCATGTGAACTATCGCAGCGGCCACCAGCACGACATGCGCGCCATGAACGCCCTGGCGCACGTGGCCGGCGCGCTGATCGTTTGGGATCTGGCGCACTCGGCCGGCGCCGTGCCGATCGACCTGAACGGCGACGGCGCCGACCTGGCCGTCGGCTGCACCTATAAGTATCTGAACGGCGGCCCCGGCGCCCCGGCCTTCATCTGGGTGCCGCAGCGGCATCAGGCGCGCTTCACGCAGCCGCTGTCGGGCTGGTGGGGCCACGCCGCGCCGTTTGCCATGGCGCCGGACTTTGCCCCCGCCGACGGCATCGGCCGCGCGCTGTGCGGCACCCAGCCGGTAGTCTCGCTGGCGATGGTCGAATGCGGGCTGGAGATGTTCGAGCAAACTTCGATGGCGGCCATCCGCGCCAAGTCGCTGGCGCTGACCGACCTGTTCATCGAACTGGTGGAGCGGCGCTGCGCCGGCCATCCGCTGGGCCTGGTCACGCCGCGCGAGCACGCGCGCCGGGGCAGCCATGTCAGCTTCACCCATCCCCACGGCTATGCGGTGATGGCGGCGCTGATCGCGCGCGGCGTCATCGGCGACTACCGCGAACCGGCCATCATGCGCTTCGGTTTCACGCCGCTGTATACCAGCCACGCCGACGTGTGGGACGCGGTCGAGATCCTGCGCGACATCCTGGAACGCAAAGACTACGACGTCGACGCCAAGCGCGACGCCGTCACCTGACGAGGCCATCATGAGCGAAATCAAACCGGCGGCCAGCGGCTGCCCGATGCATGCCCATGCGGGCGCCAGCGCCGGCTCCAGTGCCGACTCTAGTGCTGGCTCCAGTGCCAACGCCGATCCCGGCGCCGCCCTCGGCGCGCCGGCCGATGACGCGCAGTGGCACGGCGCGCAAATGGACTTCAGCAATTCGATGAGCTACGGCGACTATCTGGGGCTGAACCATATCCTCAATGCCCAGCACCCGCTGTCGCCCAACCACAATGAAATGCTGTTCATCGTCCAGCACCAGACCAGCGAACTGTGGATGAAGCTGATGCTGCACGAAATGCACGCCGTGCGCGCGCACCTGCAATCGAACGACCTGGCGCCGGCCTTCAAGATGCTGGCGCGCGTGGCCCGCATCATGGACCAGCTGGTGCACGCCTGGGATGTGCTGGCGACGATGACGCCGCCCGAATACACGGCGATCCGCCCATATCTGGGCGCTTCGTCGGGCTTCCAGTCGTATCAGTACCGCGAGATCGAATTCATCCTTGGCAACAAGAACGCCGCCCTGCTGAATGTGCACACCACCGCGCCGGACGCCTTCGTCGTGCTCGACAAGGCACTGCGCGAGCCGTCGGTGTACGACGAAGCGATCAAACTGCTGGCGCGCAACGGCCTGCCGATCGCCACCGAGCGCCTGAACGCCGACTGGACGCTGCCGACCGCCGCCGACGAGTCGGTGCAAAACGCCTGGCTGGAAGTCTACCGCGACCCGACGAAGTACTGGGCCTTGTACGAACTGGCGGAAAAGCTGGTCGACCTTGAAACGGCATTTCGCTTCTGGCGCTTCCGCCACGTCACCACGGTCGAGCGCATCATCGGCTTCAAGACCGGCACCGGCGGCACGGCCGGCGTCAGTTACCTGCGCAAGATGCTCGACGTGGTACTGTTCCCCGAGCTGTTCGCGCTACGCACCGCCCTCTAGGGTATAAAAATCGGCCACACCGAAGGAACTCCCGCCGGGCTACCTCCTCTAACATTGACGCAACAAGACCCGATATCGCATCAATAACAAGGAGGGAAGAACAATGAACAAGCGTGTTTGTAAATATGTGGCCGCAGCCGGTTTGATGGTGTGGACGATGAGCGCCAGCGCCGCCAACTACAGCACCATCCTCACCGGCGCCCAGGAAGCGCCGCCCAACGCCTCGCCGGGCATCGGTGTCGTCGTGATCAATTTCGACCCGTCCACGCACGTCCTGGAAATCAACTCCAGCTTCGCCGGCCTGCTGGGGGAAACCTACGCCGCCCACATCCACTGCTGCACCGACGCGCCGCGCACCGGCATCGCCGGCGTCATGACGGAGGTGCCAAACCTGCGCGGCTTTCCGCAGGGCGTCAGAAACGGCGTCTACACCAGAACCTACGACACCTCGCTGGCGTCGAGCTGGAGTCCGTCCTTCCTGAGCACCTACGGCGGCAGCACCGCTTTCGCCGAAGCGGCCTTCGACATCGGCCTGAAGACCGGTACCGCCTACTTCAACATCCACACCAGCTACGCCACGGCCGGCGAAGTGCGCGGCTTCTTCACGCCGGTGGCGGTGACGCCGGTTCCCGAACCGGAGAGCATCGCGATGCTGGGCATCGGCCTGCCGGCGATACTGATGATCGCCAGAAGGCGCCGACAAAAAAAATGACCAGCCCCACGCGCATTGCGTGGAAGCCGGTCATCGTGACGGACGAATCGCGCGGTAGTGTCGCGCGATATCTTGGCGTTACTTGCTGGCGCCGTTCAACAGCATCTCGTTGAGACGTTTGACGAACGAGGCAGGGTCGCTCAGCGAGCCGCCCTCGGCAAGCAACGCCTGATCGAACAGGATGTTGGCCCAATCGCCGAACAAGGTGCCCGATTCTTCGTACTTCAGGCGCGTCACCAACGGGTGATTCGGGTTGATCTCCAGAATCGGCTTCGATTCCGGCGCGCTCTGGCCGGCCGCCTTCAGCATGCGCAGCAGGTTACCCGACAGTTCGTTCTCGTCGGCCACCAGGCAGGCCGGCGAATCGGTCAGGCGGAACGTCACGCGCACGTCCTTGGCTTTGTCCGACAAGGCTTCCTTCATCTTGCCGACCAAATCCTTGTACGAGCTTTCGGTCTCTTCGTGTTCCTTTTTCTCGGCCTCGTCTTCCAACGCGCCCAGATCCAGGCCACCCTTGGCCACCGACACCAGTTCCTTGCCTTCGAACTCGGTCAGGAACGACAGCATCCACTCATCGACGCGGTCGGTCAGCAGCAGCACTTCGACACCCTTCTTGTGGAAGATTTCCAGGTGCGGGCTGTTTTTCGCGGCCACGTAGTTATCGGCGGTGACGTAGTAAATCTTGTCCTGGCCTTCCTTCAGGCGCGACACATACTGCTCCAGCGAGACGGTCTGTTCGCCGTTCTCGTTGGCGGTCGACGCGAAGCGCAGCAGCTTGGCCAGACGGTCCTTGTTGGCCGCGTCCTCGCCGATGCCTTCTTTCAGCACCTGGCCGAATTCATTCCAGAAGGTGACATACTTGTCTTTCTTTTCCTGCTCTTCGGCGTTGGCCAACTCCTCCAGCATGCCGATCACGCGCTTGGTCGAGCCGTCGCGGATCACCTTGACGTCGCGCGACTCCTGCAGGATCTCGCGCGAGACGTTCAACGGCAGGTCGGCCGAGTCGATCACGCCTTTGATGAAGCGCAGGTAAGTCGGCATCAGCTGTTCGGCATCGTCCATGATGAAGACGCGCTTCACGTACAGCTTGATGCCGCCGCGCTTGTTGCGGTCCCACAGGTCGAAGGGCGCATGGGCCGGCACGTACAGCAGCTGGGTGTATTCGCTGCGGCCT
>DASVTJ010000472.1:0-2222 GCA_036387635.1 Duganella sp. | reverse complement strand
CCCGGCGTCGAGATCCAGGCGCGCCTGTTCCGGCAATATCCGATGGGCGAGGTGGCCTCGCACGTGGTCGGCTTCATCGGCCGCGTCAACCAGACCGAGGCCCGCGCCATCGCCGAAACCGAGGACGCCGCCAACTACAGGGGTACCAGCCACGTCGGCAAGGAAGGCCTGGAAAAAAGCTACGAGAAGCACCTGCACGGCAAAACAGGCTACGAGGAGGTGGAGGTGTCGGCCGGCGGACGGGCGATCCGCACGCTGTCGCGCACCAACGCCATTTCCGGCTCCAACCTGATCCTGTCGATCGACATCGAGCTGCAGAAGGTGGTCGAGGAGGCCTTTGGCGAGTGGCGCGGCGCGCTGGTGGCGATCGAGCCGGAAACCGGCGACATCCTGGCCTATGTATCGCGCCCCGGCTATGATCCCAACCTGTTCGTCGACGGCATCGACACGCAAAGCTGGAACGAGCTCAATACCTCGCTGGACCGGCCGATGGTCAACCGTCCGCTGTCGGGCACCTATCCGCCGGGATCGACCTTCAAGCCCTTCATGGCACTGGCCGCGCTGGAGCTTGGCAAGCGCACGACCAACTACGCGATCGCCGATCCGGGCCACTTCACCTTGGGCGGCCACCGCTTCCGCGACGACAAGCCGGGCGGCCACGGCACCGTCGACATGTACAAGTCGATCGTCGAATCGTGCGACACTTATTACTACCAGCTTGGCAACGACATGGGCATCGACGCCATCCACGACTTCATGAAGCCGTTCGGTTTCGGCCAGCTGACCGGCATCGACCTGGAACACGAGAAGCAGGGCGTGCTGCCGTCGAAGGAATGGAAGCGCAACCGCTTCAAGAAAAACGTGGCGGCGCAGAAGTGGGTCGGCGGCGACACCATCTCGATCAGCATCGGCAACGGCTTTAACAACTACACGCCGCTGCAAATGGCGCACGCCACCGCCAACCTGGCCAACAACGGCGTGGTGATGAAGCCGCACCTGGTCAAGATCATCGAAGACCCGACCACGCGCGCGCGCAAGCTGACGGTGCCCAAGGAAAGCTACCGGATCGCGCTCAAACAGCAAAACATCGATTTCATCAAGAACGCGATGGTGGGCGTGACCACCGGCGGCACGGCCGCGCGCGCGTTCGCCAACGCCGGCTACACCTCCGGCGGCAAGACCGGCACCGCGCAGCTGTTCGCCATCAAGAAGAACGAGAAGTACAATGCCGCCCTGGTGGCCGAACGCCTGCGCGACAACGCCCTCTACACCGCCTTCGCGCCGGCCGACAAGCCGCGCATCGCCATCGCGGTGGTAGTGGAAAACGGCGGCTTCGGCGCGGCCGTGGCGGCGCCCATCGTGCGCAAGGCGCTCGACTTCTACATGCTGGGCAAGCGCTCCGGCGTCAAGGACACGACGCCCGTGCCGAGGGAGGACGCGGTGCTGCGCTCGGTGCCCGAGCTCCAGGCCGAACAGGGCGTGGTCGACGAAAAAAAACCGGGGGCTGAAACCCCGGGCAATACCGAATAAAGGATCTGCATGCGCATCAACGAAAGGCGTTCCCTGTGGCGCCGTCTTCGCCCGTACTTCACCGTCTTCGACGGACCGCTCACCCTCATCATCCTGCTGCTGCTGACGGTCAGCTGGGTCACGCTGTATTCCGCCAGCATCGGCATTCCCGGCAAGATGGAAGACCACTTTCGCAACATCCTGCTGTCGTTCGCGGTGATGTGGATCGTCGCGAACATTTCGCCGCAAATGATGATGCGCATCGCGGTGCCGGCATACACGGTCGGCATGATTCTGCTGGTGGCGGTGGCGCTGTTCGGCACCATCAAGCTGGGCGCGCGGCGCTGGCTGCACGTCGGCATCGACATCCAGCCCTCCGAGTTCATGAAGATCGTCACGCCGATGATGCTGGCCTGGTTCTTCCAGCAGCGCGCCGGCCAGCTGCGCTGGCAAAGCTACAGCATCGCGGCGGTGCTGCTGATGCTGCCCGTGGCGCTGATCGTCAAGCAGCCGGACCTCGGCACCTCGCTGCTGGTGGTGGCCGCTGGGTTCACCGTGATTTTCCTCGCCGGCCTGTCGTGGAAGGCATTGGCCGGGCTGCTGGTGGCGTTTGCCGCCAGCCTGCCGGTGATCTGGTCGGTGCTGCACGACTACCAGCGCGAGCGCGTCATGACGCTGATCGACCCGACCTCCGACCCGCTGGGCAAAGGCTT
>DASVTJ010000471.1:0-3660 GCA_036387635.1 Duganella sp. | reverse complement strand
GGCGATTCGACGGCTAACGTCGCGGCCATCTTTGCGCTGTATCATCCCGGCGGGGACGCGCGCGCCTAGAGTTGTCGACAGCGCCGGACGGCGCCGCCGAGCCGACAGGCTCGCCCCTTCCGTTCACCCGGCGCCGCGCAGACGTCTGTCTGCGTTCACATTTTGGCGAAGGAACACATCATGCATCAACAAGGAACCAACATCACCGGATATCGACAGCGCGCCATCGCGGGCGCGGTCATCGCATTGCTCGCGCCGCTTCAAGTCCCGTCGTTCGCGCAAGACCCGTCGCTCCAGACCGCTTCCGGCGACGACACCGGCAACCGCGCCGCCGCCGGGCGGCCCGCCGTGTACAGCGTCATCAATCTGTCGGTGGATACCGGCTCGCCCGCCTATCTGAACGAGCGCGGTCAGGTCGCGTTCAACACCATGAAGCACGCCGTCACCAGCGGCGCCTTCTTCGACGGCGACCGGGTGCGCGAGCTTGGCGGCTTGGGCGGCAACTACAACTGGGTACAAGGCGTCAACAACCACGGCGTGGTGGTGGGCGAGGCCGAAACGTTGATCCCCGGATGCCGCTTCCTGGCGTTCGCGTGGACGGCGGGCGGCGGCATGCGCGCGCTGCCAGGCGACGGCGTGCAGTCGAGCGCGCGCGGCGTCAACGACCGCAACGCCATCGTCGGCTGGAGCCGCACCGGCGGCATCAACGAGCGCGCCATCCGCTGGAACGCGGACGGCACCGTCACAACGCTGGGGCCGGCTCCGGCGGCGGTCGCGGAGGCCCACGCCATCAACGACGGCCACAACACGACCGGATTCGCCGACCGGGCCAACGGCGCCATGCACGCGACGCTATGGGACCGCAACGCCGCCCAGGCCGACCTTGGCACGCTGGGGGGCGGCCGCGCGATCGGCATGTACATCAACAAGCGCGACGACATCGCCGGCGAGTCCGAAGGCGCCGACGGCTTGCGCCGTGGTTTCTTCTGGAGCCGCGGCAGCGGCATGGTGCCGATCAACGTCAACGACGCCGGCGTGCGCCTGGTGGCCGGCATGAACGACCGCGGCGAGGTGGTGGGCCGCACCGACATCGGCGGCCGCGCCACCGGCTACATGTGGTCGCTGGGAAGCGGATTGGTGCAGGTGCCGTCCGGCACGGCGACCGAAAGCGACGTCTTCGACATCAACAACCGCGGCGAGATGGCCGGCGCGGTCACGCGCCCGGCGGCGTCCGGCGGTGGAACGCGCGCCGTGCGTTGGCCTTCGCGCTCGGCGCCGCCGGTCGACCTGAACCCGATGTTGCATCGTGCGCCGGCAGGCCTGGTGCTGGAGGCAGGCGTGGCCATCAACGATGCCGGCGTGATGCTGGCCAACTCCAACGCCGGCATGGTCCTGCTGCGTCCCGGCACGCGCGGCACGGACGCACCGGTGCTCGGGCCCATCAGCGGCGTCAGGGAGCCGGTGATCGCCGGACAGGATCTGGCGCTGACGGTCGGCTTCGTCGATGGCTTGGGCCTGGAGACCCACACGGCCAGCGTGACGTCGACCGACGGCTGCCCCGTCGCCGCGCCAAAGGTCAGCGCGCTCGGCGGCGTGGGGCAAGTGCGGCTGCAACACCGGTTCTGCACCGAGGGGGTTCATTTGCTGCGGGTGCGGGTCACCGATTCGGGCGGGCGCGCCACCGACGTGCAGCGTTTTTTCATGGTGTTCTCGCCCGGTATGAGCGCGCTCGGCGGCACCGGATCGCTGGCCAACGGCGCCGCCGCGATCGGGCGCGCCTATCGGAACGTGCCGCTGAAGTTCGCGCTGTGGGCGCCGCTCGGCGGCGCCTCGCCCGGGGGCGGCGCCCGCAACGCCGTGGTCAACTTGTCTGGCCCGTTCCAGTTCCAAAGCGACCAGGTGACGGCCGCAAGGACCGGACGGCAGGCCCGGCTGGAAGGTAGCGGACGCCTCAACGGCCGCGACGGCTATCGCTTCGTGCTCGACGCCGCCGACGGCGGCGCCGGGCCGGACGCCGGCGCCGACCGCTTGCGCGTGCGGGTCACACACGTCGATACGGCGACCGGCGCAGAAATCGTGGATTACGACAATGGCGCGCCGGGCACGGCGGGCGTGGCGGCCGGTGTCGACCGCACCGTCGTGCGCGACGGCGAGCTGATGCTGCGCGACTGACGCCGCGCAATCGACCCTGAACGGGAGGGAGGACGGCGCTTGCCGGCCGTCCTCGCCGCCCCGGCGCGTCGGGCTTACTTGGTCGCCACCGTGCCGCTTGCCGTCGCAGCCGGTGGCGGCGTCAACGCCTGGATCGCCGCCGACACGTACACCAGCGGCGCATTCCAGTTGATGGCCACCTCGTTGCTGGCGTACGAGCAATCGTCGTCCAAAAACGATTTGGCCGGCAACGCGGATGCGTATTTCGCGCGGCAATCGCCCTTGTCCTGCTGGCCCGGCTGCGGGCCGCCGACGAGGAAGCCGGGCACCGGCGCCGCGATGCCGTCCGCCACCGACGGCCGGTGGTGCGGATGTTGCGCCGACCTGGCGCCGAAGCCGGTGACGAACGAGGTGTCGGTGGCGTTGCGGCCGAGCGCGTAGTCGAGGCCGGCCTGCGCCGCCTGCAGATACGTGCGCTCGCCGTTCAGTCGGTAGCCTTGCAGCAGCATCATGGACTGGTTCAACGCCACGCTGCTGCTGCCCCAGATATAGTCCGGCGTCTGCATGGCGATGCCGTACGCCGACGCCTTCCACGCCTTGGCCAAGGTACCGGCCAGGCCGTCTATCCTGGCGGCGATCAACGCCTGGTCGGCCGCCGCGCCCAGCTGCTTGCGGTGGCGCGCCAGCGACATCCAGGCCAGGCCGCGCACGTCGCTCCAGCTCGGAATTGTGGCCTGCACCGACGGCGCCCGCATCGCTTTGTAATAGGCGTCGTCGCCGGTGCTGATATACAGTTCGGCCGCCGCCCACGCGAACTCGTCGCTCACATCGGTGTCGCCGTATTCGCCGGTGCGGATGTCCTTGGGCTGGCGATAATACACGGCCGGATGGCGTTGCGCCCACTGCCAGGCGGCCTTGGACGCGGCCAGCATGCGCGCCGGCGTGCCGTGCAGCTGGCTGTCGTACGGCGCCAGCACCCGGCTGGCGATGGCCATGACGGCGGCGAAGTCGAGCGCGGCGGCCGTGCTCTTTTGCACCACATAGCGCGGCTGCGTGGCGCGATCGGGCATCACCATGCCGTCGAATGCCTTGTCGGTCAGCTTGTGGTACACGCCGCCATCGGCGGGGTCCTGCATCGTCAGCATCCAGTCGAGGTTCCACAACACTTCATTGAGGATGTCGGGGATGCCGTTGCCGCTTTCGGGAATATTGAGATTCTGGGCCTTGAAGAGGGCCGGGAAATCCTCGTACGCCGCCAGCAGAGTGTAAGTGGCGATGCCCGAGTTGACGATGTATTTATTGTAGTCGCCGGCGTCGTACCAGCCCTTGGGGCTGGAAATGACGGTGCCGGCCGGACGCGCCGGCGATGCCGCCGATTCATGGACCAGTATCCGGGTGTCCGGGTGTCCGGCCTTTCGGGCGAAGACGCCGGCATTTTTTTCGGACAAGGCCAGCCCGGCGCGATTGAAATAATAGGCCTTGATGGCGGCGGCGTTCAGCGCCCGATAG
>DASVTJ010000470.1:0-29045 GCA_036387635.1 Duganella sp. | reverse complement strand
CACATCGTGGCGCGCGTGTCGCGCTCGGTGGTGATGCTGAACGACGAGGCCGCTATCCGTGCCGAGATGGTCAAGGTCGAGCGGGCGCGCGCCGCCTACAACAGTGCGGTCGAGCAGTTGGAGAAGCTGCCGGCGACGCCCAGGGGTATTGCGATACGCGAGCGCATCATAGCGCTAGCCGGGCAGGCGCGCGCGCTCAACGACCGGGTATTCGCGCTGGCGCTATCGCATAAGGACGACGAGGCGATCGCGTTGATCATGAGCGAGGCCGGGCCGGCGACGTTAAAGTGGCAAGATGGGATGGATGAGTACGCGGCCTTGCAGCGGTCCAACAATCGCGACGACGCCGCCGAGGCCGCCTCCACGTACAAGCGTGCGCGTCTGCTGATGTTGGTGTTCAGCGGTCTGGCCATCGCCATGGGCGCGGCGGCGGCCGTGGTGATCGCGCGCGGGCTGCTACGCCAGTTGGGCGGCGAGCCGGCCTACGCGGCCGAGATCGTCGGCCGCATTGCCGCCGGCGACCTGACGGTGGCGGTCGACACCCGCGCCGAGGACATGCACAGCATGTTGCACGCGCTCAAAATGATGCGCAACGCGCTTGCCGGAATTGTTAGCCAGGTGCGCAGCGGCACAGAGACGATCGCGTCGGCGGCGAGCCAGATCGCGATTGGCAACCAGGATTTGTCGTCGCGCACCGAACAGCAGGCCAGTTCGCTCGAAGAGACGGCCTCGTCGATGGAGCAGCTGACCAGCGCAGTGCGCCAAAACAACGACAATGCGCGCGAGGCCAACCAGCTCGCGCGCGCCGCCTCTGAGGTGGCGCAGAAGGGCGGCCAGGCGGTGTCGGAGGTGGTCGGCACGATGGGCGCGATCAACGCGTCGTCGCGGAAGATCGTCGATATCATTTCCGTCATCGACGGCATTGCCTTCCAGACCAATATCCTGGCGCTGAACGCTGCCGTCGAGGCGGCCCGCGCCGGCGAGCAAGGCAGGGGCTTCGCGGTGGTGGCATCCGAGGTGCGCACCCTGGCGCAGCGTTCGGCATCGGCCGCCAAAGAAATCAAGGAGCTGATCGACGACTCTGTCGATAAGGTCGAGATTGGTAGCCGCCAGGTCGAGCAGGCCGGGATGACGATGAAAGAGGTGGTGGCAAGTGTACAGCGGGTGACGACGATCATGGCCGACATCTCCAATGCCGGCAACGAGCAAAGTCTGGGCATCGAGCAGGTTAACAAGGCGATCATCGAGATGGACGGGGTGACCCAGCAGAACGCCGCACTGGTGGAGCAGGCCGCCGCCGCGGCCGAAGCCATGCAACAGCAGGCAGTCAGTCTGGAACGGGTGGTGAGCGTGTTTCGAGTCGATGGCGCCGGACGGGAACCGAAGAAGGCCTCGCAGGCGATGGCGGTAGCGCACGAGACCGCGCTGATGAAGCCGTCCAAGCCTCTACCCCGGCTGCACGCCGCAGCAGCCGCCCCCGTCGGTGCCGATTGGGAAGAGTTTTAATCCAACCAAATACCAAGCCCGCGCAGTGTCATCCCCGGTAGTTTTTTGCCTGTTGGGAGCAAGTCCGTGATGACTGGAAGCGCGGCGATCAGGTCCAATACTGCGCCAGCGGATTTGCAGGGCATCGCGGTAAAACGGGGTCCAAGGGTCGTGGATCACCACTTGCCGGCAAATGGTTCCTCCAAACAAGGCGATCATATTCGGCAACGTCGAGGAAGCGCATTGGACTCTCCAGAACGCGCTGCGCGCTAGGATTGACTTCCTTCAAATGCGATGATGCATGCTTGAGATGACTCTGTTGACCGCCATCGCAACGGTTCACGGCGCCACTTCATCCGACAAGGTGCCGCCTTGGATGCTGACCACCCGGGGCGTGCATAGCAGCGAGCGACGAGGCGCCCGGTCCGAGCGATAGCGCCACCAAGGCGCCCTTGAACTCCAGCGGATGCTGGCGATAGCGGCCGCGCGCGCTCTTTGAAACGGTTGTTGGAAAGGCTCGCCACACCATTGTATGGGCGGCGGGCTTCGGTGTTTGCATGAATGATTTCGCGTCGTCGGGCAGGTCAATGCGCGCGCTACAAACCCACCGGCCCCAGTGACGACCGAAAGTTGTTATCTCTAGAGAACGCACCATGATTATTGATAGAATGCGCTAGCGTCGCAGCAAGTAATTCCACCGAAAGTTTTGAATGCAATCCGAGTTCGCAAAAGTATCGCCATCCCCCGTTTTACCCGTGTCCGCGCCGGGCCTTGAGATCCAAATCACCGCCGACCAAACCATCGGTTACGCAGCCATCCAGAACAGCGTTCCGGTGGTGCGCTCGATCTCGCTTCTGAACACCGGAACCGAACCGATTGCCGACATCGAGCTTGCGCTGCAATGCTCGCCGGCGTTCGCCGTGGGCGTGACGCTCAAGTTCGAGCTTTTGCTGGCCGGCGAGTTGCGCAAGATTCCGCTGGTCGATCTGGCGCCCAATCACGATTATCTGAGCAAGCTCGATGAATCGGAACGCGCGGCGATCACCGCGACGGCCAGCTCGCGCGGCAATGTCGTCGGCCGGGCCACGCGCGGCATCGAGGTGCTGGCGTACGACCAGTGGGCTGGCACGCGCTCATTGCCGGAATTGCTGGCCGCTTTTTGCATGCCCAATTCGCGCGTGGTCGATCGCCTGATCGCCAACGCCTCGGCTCTACTGCGCGCGGCGCCGGGCGACTTGTCGATGAACGGCTACCAAAGCAAGAACCGCGAAAAGGTGTGGAAGCAGGTTTCGGCGATCTACAGCGCCATCCTGGCTGAAAACCTGCACTATTCAAGCCCGCCGGCGTCGTTTGGCGTGGACGGACAAAAGATCCGCACGCCCGAGCGGCTGCTCGATGGCCGGGTCGCCACTTGCCTCGATACGGCGATGCTGTTCGCGTCCTGCTTCGAACAAGCCGGTTTGCATCCGGTGGTGCTGTTCAAGGAAGGCCACGCCTGGGTTGGCGTCTGGCTGATCGAGACTAGTTTCCCGACCGCCGTGGTGGACGACGTGCAGGCGGTGCGCAAGCGCGTCAAGTCCGGTGAGTTCATGGTGTTCGAGACGACCGCCGCCGCCGACGGCCGCCGCCAGTCCCTGCGCGACGCCAACACCACCGCCGACGAGTATCTGGCCGACGAAGCCAGCTTCCTGTACGCGGTCGACATCCGCCGTGCACGCGAAGTGCAGATCCGCCCGTTGCCGTCGCGTTCGACTGCAACCGACGCAGCGCCGGCCGACGCCACCGTGGCGATGCCCGCGATCGAGGAGATGCCGGTGCTGCCGCCGCTCGATCCGGCGGCCCTGACGGTGGTCGAGACCGAAATGCCGGACACCCCGGAAGGCCGGCTGGCGCGCTGGAAAAGCAAGCTGCTGGATCTGACGCTGCGTAACCGGCTGCTCAACTTCAAGCCGACCAAATCGAACATGCGGCTGATTTGCCCCGATCCGGCCGCGCTGGAGGATCTGCTAGCCGATGGTACGGAATTCCGCATCCGCGCCGCGCCGCCGGTAATGACGGGAGGCGACAACCGCGACGCCGCCGTCTTCACCGCGCGCAACGCCACCGGCCCGCTGGACGCCATCGCCGCCGATGCGCTGGCACGGCGCGAGATCATCGTCGATATTCCGGAGAACGGGCTTGACGCCCGGCTGGTGGAAATCTTCCGCGCCGCCGGTACCAGTTTAGAGGAAGGCGGCGCCAATACGCTGTTCCTCGCCTTCGGCCTGCTCGAATGGCAGGAGGACAAGGACGCCGAGGCGCGCCACCTGGCGCCGATCCTGCTGATACCCGTGACGTTGACGCGGCAATCGGTGCGCAGCGGCTTTCGCCTGACACGCCACGACGACGACGCGCTGGTCAATCCGACGCTGATTCAAAAGCTGGCGCAAGACTTCGACATCAAAATGCCGGCGCTGGACGTGCTGCCGATGGATGACAAGGGCATCGACGTCGGCCGGATCTTGCAGGTCTTCCGCTTGCAGGTCGCCGAGATCAAAAACTGGGAAGTGAAGGACGAGGTCCATCTTGGCATCTTCTCGTTCGCCAAATATTTGATGTGGAAGGATTTGCAGGACCGCCGCGACCAATTGCTGGCCAGTCCCGTGGTCGCGCACCTGGTCAACAATCCGGGCAAGGCCTTTGCCGACAGCGACACCGGCCACGAGCCGTCGACGCTTGACAGCACGTACCGCCCGCAAGACCTGTTCGCGCCGTTGCTGTCGGACTCGTCGCAACTGCGCGCGATCTGTGTCGCCAGCGAGGGCAAGAACTTGGTGGTCGAAGGCCCGCCCGGCACCGGCAAGAGCCAGACCATCACCAATTTGATCGCGCATTTGCTGGCGTCCGGCAAGACGGTGCTGTTCGTATCCGAAAAGATGGCGGCGCTGGAGGTGGTGCATCGACGCTTGAAATCGCTCGGCCTCGGCCCGTTCTGTTTCGAGCTGCACTCGTCGAAGGCCAAGAAATCCGAGGTGCTCAAGCAGCTTGGCACGGCGCTCGACGCGGCCGGCGGCCGGACCGTACGCGACTGGGACGCCGAGGCCGACCGGCTGGCCGCGCTGCGCCAGGAGCTCAATGCGCTGGCGCAAGCGCTGCACCGCGTGTATCCGAACGACCTGACCGTCTACGACGCCATCGGCATCTGCGTGCAATACGGCGACACCACGCCGGCGCAGCTGAACTGGCCCGACCTGAACACGCACAACCGCGCCGGGCTCGACGGCCTGCGCCAACTGTCGCGCAGGATGGCGGTGCTGGGCGCGCAGATCACCGATATGTCGGCGCATCCATTGTCGGCGATCGGCAAAACCAGCTGGACGCCGACCTGGCAGCAAACCTTGCTGGACCAGACGGCCAAGCTGAGCAAACTGGCGCGCGCCGCGCGCGACGCGGCGGCGCCGATGCTGGCGCGGATCGGCATGCCCGACGTCGGCTTGTCGATGAACGAGTTCGGCATTCTGGACCAGCTGGCCGATGTGCTGATGCTGGCGCCGCAAGTACCGATTGGCGTGGCGCGCGCGGCGCACGACGAATCGAGCCGGGCCAAGTTGAATTTCCTCAGCCAGCACGGCCTGGCGCGCGCGTCGGCGTGGCAAGCGCTGGGCGGCCAGTACCGGGACGATGTGGCGACCTTGAGCGGATCGGAACTGCACCTGCAATGGCGCGCGGCGGAAACCACGTGGTGGCCGCGCAACTGGTTCGCCAAGCGCGCGGTGTTGAATCGCCTTCGGCTGTATCGCAACGATAATATCCGGCCGACTGCCGCAGAGGTAGTGCCGTTGGCCGAGTCGCTGGCGCGCGTCAACGCCGAAGACCGCAGCATCGATTCGATGGCCGCCGAGGCGCGGTTGCTGTTGCAGGAAGACTTCGCGGCCGAGCGCACCGACTGGAACGCGGTCGCCAAAAGCGAGGCGTGGGCGCAATCCTTTGCCGATGTCGTCAGCCGCCTGGCTGGCGATGATGCGGACCGCACGGTGCTGCTGCGCTCCAGTCTGCAAGCGCTGGTGACGGAGGATCGCGCCATGCTGAAGCCGGGCGGCGCCATCGCCACCTTATTGGTGCGCTACCGCGACGCCTACCGCGATTTCGCGGTCCAACTGCGGACGGTGGCGGCGACGGCGGTATCGGCCGAACTGATCGGCCTCGACGCCGGCGAGCCCGCCTTTATTCCCCGCTTGCTCGGCGTGCTCGATGGCTGGCTCGCATCCAGCCGGCAGCTCCAGCCATGGTGCCTGTGGCAGCAAGTGCGGGCCGAGGCGATCGCGCAAGGCTTGACGGGCCTGGTCGCGCCGCTCGAGGCGGGCGAGGTCGATATGATCCACGCGGCCGAATTCTTCGAGTTCAGCTATCAAAACTGGTGGCTGAAGAAAGCCGTCGACCAGGAGCCGGTGCTGTGCAATTTCTCCAGCGCCGACCACGAGCGCAAGATCGGCGAGTTCCGCCAGACCGACGAGCGCTTCCAGAAGCTGTCGCAGCAGTACATCGTGGCCAAACTGTCCGGCAAGATCCCGTCGAGCGCGGGCATCGAGCCCGGCGCCGATTCGGAGCTGGGCAGGCTGCGGCGCGAATTGCAGAAACAGCGCAAGCACATGCCGATCCGCCAGCTGATGCAAAGTTTGCCCACGCTGCTGACCAAACTCAAACCGTGCATGCTGATGTCGCCGCTGTCGGTGGCGCAGTATCTGGACCCGGCGCATGCGCAGTTCGATGTGGTGGTGTTCGATGAAGCGTCGCAGATCCCGGTGTGGGACGCCGTCGGTGCCATCGCGCGCGGCAAACAGCTGGTGTGCGTGGGCGATCCCAAGCAGCTGCCGCCGACCAATTTCTTCAATCGCGTCGACGACAGCGAAGAGGGAGTGGGCGAGGAAAATATCCAGGATCTGGAAAGCATTCTCGACGAGTGCCTGAGCATCGGCATGCCGAAACTGAGCCTGAACTGGCATTACCGCAGCCGCAAGGAAAGCCTGATCACCTTCAGCAACGTCACGTATTACGATAACCAACTGGTGACGTTCCCGTCGCCGGCGACCGAGGACAGCGGCGTGCGCTTCGAGCGGGTGCATGGCGTCTACGACAGGGGCGGCTCGCGCACCAACCGCGCCGAGGCCGATGCCATCGTGATCGCCATCCAGAAGCATTTCCTCGATCCGAAGACCGGCGCGCAGAGTTTGGGCGTGGTCACCTTCAATCAGGCGCAGCAGAATCTGATCGAGAAGTTGCTCGATGCGCGGCGGCGGATGTCGGCCGAACTCGATCAGGCGATCGCCACCACCGCCACGGAACCGCTATTCATCAAGAATATCGAAAACGTACAAGGCGACGAGCGCGACGTGATCTATTTCTCGATCACGTATGGTACGGACGCGGCCGGCAAGTTGAACATGAACTTCGGTCCGCTGAATCTGGAAGGAGGCCATCGGCGCCTGAACGTGGCGGTGTCCAGGGCACGCCAGAACGTCGTCATCTTCAGCACCTTGCTGCCGGAGCAAATCGATTTGTCGAAGGTGCGCGCGACCGGCGTGCGTGATTTGAAGAATTACCTGGACTTCGCGATACGCGGGCCGCGCGCGCTGGTCGAGCAGGTGCTGCCGACCGGACGCGAGCCGGACAGTCCGTTCGAGCGCGAAGTGATCGCCATCTTGCGCAACAAAGGCTGGGAGGTGCATCCGCAGGTGGGCGTCTCCGGTTACCGCGTTGATATCGGCATCGTCGATCCGCGCGCGCCGGGCCGGTATCTGCTCGGTGTCGAGTGCGACGGACGCACTTATCACTCCGGCGCGACCGCGCGCGACCGCGACCGCCTGCGCCAGTATGTGCTGGAAGGCTTGGGCTGGGAGCTGTTCCGCATCTGGTCGACGGACTGGTGGCTCAATCCGCAGGAGCCGATCCGCAAGCTGGAGGCGCGGCTTCACCAGCTGTTGCAGAAGGTGGAGGCGCCTGAGACCCTCGTGGCTGTTCCGCCGGTTGCGCCGGATGCGCTGGCAACCAGCCAACCGGTCGAGCAAGACGCGGCTGATGTGCACGACGACGGCCAGCATGCCGACGTTTCCACCAGCGCGCCTTTGCAGCAATATCGCGTCGCCGAACTGAGCGAAGTCGAGGACGGCGATGTCTACGCCGCAGCGTCCGTGGAGCTCCTGCGCACCCAGTTGCTGGAAGTGATTAACGAAGAGGGGCCGGTTGCCGATCACATTGTTTTCAAACGCGTGACGCGAGCGTGGGGCTTGGCGAAAACGGGCCGGCGGATTCAGGAATTGCTGGTAAGCCTGTTGCCGGCGAATGTAGCCGCCACCGGCGACAGCCCCCGGTTCTATTGGCCTCAGGATGTGCATCCCGCGAGCTGGACCGGCTTCAGGGTGCCGGGCCCGGATAGCGAGTCGAAACGCTCGCTGGATGAACTGTCGCACGAGGAGATCGTCAACCTCGCGCACTTCCTGCTGTCGCAGCATGGCAGCACGCCTCCGGACGCGCTGGCGCGGTCGATCTGCCGGTTGCTCGGTATTGCGCGCACCACGGCCGATGCCGAACGGCGTGTGGCCGGCGCATTGATGCACGAGTCGGCGTTGGGCAGGATCACTGTTAACAACGGTATCGTTCAAACGGTCGACCAACTCGGCTAGAGATTCGCTTGACCTTCCACCGGCTGGAAGGTCTACATTGGCTTCATGGTTTTTTCTTTTATGGCCCGTAGCGCTGTCGCGTCGCGGGCCGACGGGAGCGTCCATGAACAAGCCCGAACATCATCATCATCATCATCACCGTCGCCCGCACGCCGATGCCGTGCAGGGGCAGGGCGCTGGCGGCGTGCTGCCTTCCGCGCCAAACGTGGCCGGCACTGTCTACACCTGTCCAATGCATCCGCAGATACGCCAGCCCGCGCCGGGTAGTTGCCCGATCTGCGGCATGGCCTTGGAGCCGGTCATGCCGGCGCTCGACGACCACGAAAATCCGGAGCTGGTGGATTTTCGACGACGGTTTTGGTGGACGCTGCCGCTGACGGCGGCCGTCTTCGCGTTGGCCATGTCCGGTCATCTGGTGTCGGGCGAGGCCTTGCCCGGTCAAAACTGGATCGAGTTCGCTCTGAGCACGCCGGTAGTCGTCTGGGCCGGCTGGCCGTTCCTGGTGCGCTGGGCGCAATCGATCGCCAACGCCAGCCCCTACATGTGGTCGTTGATCGGCACCGGCGTGCTGGCCGCGTATGGCTACAGCGTGGTGGCGACGCTGGCGCCAAATGCGTTCCCGCCGTCGTTTTCCGCGCACGGCCCAATCGGCGTCTACTTCGAGGCGGCCGCCGTGATCGTGTCGTTGACGCTGCTCGGGCAGATCCTGGAACTGCGCGCCCGGTCGCAAACCTCGGCGGCCATCAAGTCGCTGCTCGGCCTGGCGCCGAAGACCGCGCGCCGCATCGGCGCCGATGGCAACGAAGAGGACGTGCCGCTAACGCACATCCATGTCGGCGACGCGCTGCGCGTGCGGCCGGGTGAAAAGATTCCAGTCGATGGCGTGGTGGAGGAGGGCGCCAGCGCGGTCGACGAGTCGATGCTGACCGGCGAACCGGTGCCGGCGACCAAGCGTCCTGGCGACAAGTTGATCGGCGCGACGATCAACACCAGCGGCAGCCTCATAATGCGCGCCGAAAAAATCGGCGCGGAGACGGTGTTGTCGCAGATCGTGCAAATGGTGGCGCAGGCGCAGCGCTCGCGCGCGCCGATGCAGCGTCTGGCGGACACCGTCGCCGGTTACTTTGTCATCGTGGTCGCCGCCATCGCGTTGCTGACGATGCTCGCGTGGGGCCTGTACGGGCCCGAACCGGGTTGGGTGTTCGGCTTCGTCAACGCGGTGGCCGTGCTGATCATCGCGTGTCCGTGCGCGCTCGGCCTGGCCACGCCTATGTCGATCATGGCCGCGACCGGAAGGGCGGCGACGCGCGGCGTGCTGTTTCGCGATGCCGCCGCGATCGAGAGCCTCGGGAAAGTCGACACGCTCATCGTCGACCAGACCGGCACGCTGACCGAGGGCAAACCAACATTTGATCGCGTGATCGCCGCCGGCGGCTTCGACGAGGACACGGTGCTGCGGATGGCCGCCAGCATCGACCAGGGCAGCGAGCATCCGCTGGCGCACGCCATCGTCAACGAGGCGCGACGGCGCAAGCTGCCGCTGCACGAGCCGCAATCGTTCGCATCATCGAGCGGCATCGGCGTGCGCGGAATCGTCATCGGGCGGCATGTGGCGCTCGGGAATGCCGCGTTGATGGATGCCGAGGGCGTCGACTGGCAACCGTTGCGCAGCGCTGCCGAAGCGCTGCGCAGCAAGGGCGCCAGCGTAATGTATCTGGCGGCCGACCGGCATTTGGCCGGCCTGCTGGCGGTGTCCGATCCGATCAAGGCCGGCAGCCGCGATGCGTTGGCCACGCTGTATGCGGACCACGTGAACGTGATCATGGCGACCGGCGACGGAGTGGGCACGGCCAAATCCGTCGCGGCCGCGCTGGGCATCGCTGAATATTACGGCGAGGTCCGGCCGCGCGACAAGCTGGCCCTTGTGGAACAATTGCAGGCGCGCGGCAAAGTGGTGGCGATGGCCGGCGACGGCATCAACAACGCGCCAGCGTTGGCCAAGGCCGATGTCGGCATCGCCATGGGCACCGGCACCAATGTCGCGATCAACAGCGCCCATGTCGCGCTGGTCAAGGGCGATCTGCGCGGCATCGCGCTGGCCCGTAGCCTTTCCATTGGGACGGTGCGCAACATGCGGCAGAACCTCGGTTTCGCCTTTGTCTACAACGCGCTTGGCATTCCTTTGGCGGCCGGCGTGCTCTATCCGCTGACCGTTCAATTGCTGTCGCCCATGAGCGCGGCGCTGGCGATGGGCCTCAGTTCCGTTTCGGTCATCGCCAACGCGTTGAGCCTGCGCCGCGCGCATGGCATTTTCAAACCGAGCCTTTTGCCAATTGACTCCGCATGATGGACGAGGGATCGAACCAACCGCATTCTTTGCACCGCGCCATCGCTTATCGCGCTTAATGCAGTTCATTGGTCCGCGTATCGCCGCGCATTTGTCCGACCTCAAACGAATCGCTTTTTACACTCCTACCATGGACCTTGGAATCGGCGAGTTCACAGCGGACGATCCGGTTCCTGGGCATGTGCCCGATACTTCAACCAAGGAGATAATCATGCGTAACCTCGATAGCAATGAGCTGCAGCACGTCTATGGTGGCGGCAACGGCAAGGGTGGCAGCTGCAAGTCCAAGAGCAAGGGCAAGTCGCACACCAAGTGCAAGAGCCACACCAAGTGCAAGAGCCACAGCAAAGGCAAAAGCCACAGCAAAGGCTGCTAATCGCACCTGCGTCATCAGGACGGCTTAAGTGCCTAAGCGCCGGGGGTAGCGCGTACGAGCTGCCCCCGGCGCCGTCCACCCGATCAAGTATTCAATTAGCCGTACAGGAGTTATCATGAAACGAGACCACGTTCCGGACGCAGCGATCGCCTCTTTGGCGCAGGCCGACCAGCATGAAACATGGCTGCTTGGACAAGCGCCGCTGCGCAAGTATCTCGATTTCATCGACGACATGGGGGAGGCCGGGCTGGCCGCCAAGCGTCCCGAGTTGGTGCGCGAGTGGAGCGCGGCCGCCCTGTACTACGAGGAGCTGGCGCGGCGCGAGCCGGGCATTGCCGACCATCCCTCCGTGCCCCCGCTCGACCCGGCGCTTGCGCCGCTGGTCGAGCAATTGATGCGCAGCGCCCCGTTTACGCGCACCTTCGACAGCCTGCCCGCCGTCATCGAGATGGTGGACTTGGCGCATCTGGTGGTGTGTCAGAACCACGTGACGCACAGCTTTGTCGAACGCATCAAGTCGCGCCTGGAACCCGTGCCCGATGCGGCGGCGCTGTTTCATTTCTGTCTGCCGCAGCAGGACACGCCGGCCCCGGTGCAAATGCGCGAGGCCGGCGCCAAGCGCTACGTGTTCCGTAGCGAGTCGACCGATTTCCGCTTCCATGAACCGGTCATGCTCGATCAAGCCCAGCTGGAACATTACAAGGCTTTCGGCCCGGTCGCTGGCGCGCTGGCACTGGTCGTCGGCTTCAGCTGCAATTTCATGAACGCCGTGTGCGACGACGACAGCGGCCGGCTGGTGCTACACAATGGCTACCACCGCGCCTGCGCGCTGCTCGAACATGGCGTGCGCTACGCGCCGTGCGTGGTGCAGACGGTGACGTCGCGCGACGAACTCGACATCGTGGCCAAGGCCGGCGTGGCGGCCGATCCCGGCTACTACTTCAACGCGCCACGCCCGCCGTTGCTGAAGGACTTCCTCGATCCGCGTATCCGCAAACTGCTGCCTGTCAAAAAGATGACGCGGGTGATCGAGTTGAGCTACGAAGTGCGCGACTACTTCACGGAGGCGTGATGGAACTGCGCGAGCGCACCCCGCAAAAAGACGAGGACGTGGACAAAGGCGCCTTGCCGTTGTTCCGTCCCGAACTGATGCGAGAGCATCAGCACCAGTGGATGGGCTCCGTGCTGCTCAAGCCGCGCCCGATGCACGGCTGGTTCGCCGCCATCGCTGCGCTGACCGTGGCCGGCATCGTCGCCGCGCTGGCCTTCGCCAGCTACACCAGCAAGACGCGCGTGGCCGGCTGGCTGGTACCGGCCCAAGGCGTGGTGCGGGTGTTCGCGCCGCGCGCCGGCGTCGCCACGGACGTGTTCGTGCGCGAGGGCGAAACGGTGGCGCAGGGGCAGCGGCTGATGGCGCTGTCGACCGAGGAACAGAGCGCGGCGCTGGGCGCCACGCAGGCGCGGGTGGCGGTGGAACTGGCCACGCAGCGCGACAGCCTGAGCGCCGACAGCGAACGCAGCGGCCAGCTATTCCGACAGCAGCGCGCCAACCTGGCCGAGCGGCTGGCGGCGATGCGCGAGGAGCAGCACAAAATCGAACAGGAGATCCGGTTGCAGAAGTCGCGCCTGGAGATGGCGCGCCAGTGGGAGGCCCGGGCGCGCGAACTGCGCCAGATCGGCTTCGCGCTCGAACAGCAGGTGCGCAGCGCCGCGCACGACGCGCTGGAACAAGCGGCGCGCGTGGAGGCGCTGGAACGCAGCCTGATCACGGCCGGCCGCGAACGCGCCGCGCTCGAGGGCGAGCTGCGCGACATCCCGTTGCGCATGGCCGCGCAGGAGGAAACCATCAAGCGCGGCATCGCCACCACCACGCGCGACCTGATCGAGACCGAGGCGCGGCGGGCGCTGTCGATCCAGGCGCCGCAAGCGGGCATCGTCACCGCGATCCACGCCAATCCGGGCGCGGCGGTCCAGCCGGGCAGGTCGCTGTTGTCGATCGTCCCGCGCGGCATGCCGCACGAGGCACATTTGTACGCGCCCAGCCGCGCGGTCGGCTTCGTGCGGGCCGGGCAAGCGGTGCTGCTGCGCTACCGCGCCTATCCTTACCAAAAGTTCGGCCACTACCGTGGTTCCATCGTCAGCGTCTCGCGCAGCCCGATCGAGCCGTCCGAGCTGCCCGCCGGGTTCGCGGCCGGCACCACGCCGGCCGGCGCCGCCGAGGCACTGTACCGCATCGTCGTGCGGCTCGAGCGCCAGCAAGTGACCGTCTACGGCAAACCGATCGCGCTGCAGCCGGGCATGCAGCTCGACGCCGACATCCTGCTCGACCGCCGGCGTTTGTATGAATGGGTGTTCGACCCGTTGCGGGTATTGGCCGGGAACTGGCTGTCATGAAGCAGCCCGACTACGGCGCGCTGCTGGGCATGCGCCTGCCCCTGATCCTGCAGACCGAGGCGGCCGAGTGCGGCCTGGCGTGCCTGGCAATGGTGGCCGCCTATCACGGCCGCGACACCGGCCTGGCGGCGTTGCGCCGACGCTTCGGCCTGTCGCTGCGCGGCGCCTCGCTCAAAGACCTGGTGACGATCGCCGGCCATCTCGGCCTGGCCTCGCGTCCGCTGCGGCTCGAGCCCGACGAGCTGATGCTGCTGGCCACGCCGTGCATCCTGCACTGGGACCTGAGCCACTTTGTCGTGCTCAAAAGCGTGAGCGCGGGCGCGGTCGTGATCCACGATCCTTCGGTCGGCGTGCGGCGCCTGACGCGCGCCGAGATGCAGCGCCACTTCACCGGCATCGCGCTCGAGCTCAGCCCCGCGCACGAGGCCATCCCGGCAGAGCCCGAGCCGCGCCTGCGAGTGGGCGCGATGTTCGGCAAGATCGTCGGCGTCAAGCGCTCGCTGCTGACGTTGGCCGTCATGGCGCTGGCGATCGAACTGCTCAGCATCACCAGTCCGGTGCTGATGCAGTGGATCGTCGACGAGGCGCTGGTGAGCGCCGACCGCGACCTGCTGCTCACGCTCGCGTGCGGGCTGCTGTTCATGATGCTGTTGCGCGTGGCGCTGGGTGCGATGCGCGGCGCTACGCTGATCGCCATTTCCAGCACGATCAAGGTGTCGGGCCGCGGTTCGCTGTTCGGGCATCTGGTGCGGCTGCCGACGCGCTACTTCGAAAGCCGCCACCTGGGCGACGTCATGTCGCGCTTCGGCTCCCAGGAAACCATTTTGCAGGCGCTGACTACCGACCTGGTCGAGATCCTGCTCGACGGCCTGATGTCGGCGATCACGCTCACCGTCATGCTGATCTACGCGCCGGACCTGGCGCTGATCGTGCTGGCCGGCGGCATCCTGTATGCGCTGGTGCGCGCGCTGTCGTACTCGACGCTGAGGAATGCGCAAGCCGAATCGATCATCTGGGGCGCGCGGCGCGACAGCCACTTCCTTGAAACGCTGCGCGGTATCAAGACGATCAAGCTGTTCAATGCGCAAGGCGCGCGCCAGACCCACTGGATCAATTTGCTGGTGCAGACCGTCAATTGCCAGGTGACGACGCAACAGCTGGGCGTGGTGTTCCGTTCCGTCAACGCGGGGTTGATCGGGATGGTCGCCGTGGTGGTGGTCTGGCTGGGCGCCGAGCGGGTGCTGGCCAACCAGTTCTCGGTTGGCATGCTGCTGGCTTTTATCAGCTACAAGGACCAGTTCCTGGGCCGCGTCAGCGCGCTGATCGACAAGGCGCTCGACCTGTTCATGTTGCGCCTGCATGCCGACCGGCTGGCCGACATCGCGCTGATGCCGGCCGAAACCGACGAGACGCCGCCCGGCGAGCCTGCGCCGCGCGCGCCGCTGGCGGTCGAACTGCGCGGCCTGCGCTTCCGCTATGGCGCCAGCGATCCCTGGATCCTCGACGGCATCGACCTTTCGATCGCGCCGGGCGAATCGGTGGCCATCGTCGGCCCGTCGGGCTGCGGCAAGACCACGCTGTTGCGGCTGCTCGCCAGCCTGATCGAACCGACCGCCGGCGAGATCGGCATCGACGGCAGGGCGCTGGCGTCGACCGCGCTGGGCCACTACCGCGCGATGATCGGCGTGGTGCTGCAGGACGACCAGCTGTTCGCCGGCACGATCGCCGACAACATCAGTTTCTTTTCCGATTCTCCATCGCAGGAGCGCATCGAGTCTTGCGCGCGCCAGGCGGCGGTGTACGAGGACGTGCGCGCGATGCCGATGGGGTTCCACTCGCTGGTGGGCGACATGGGCGGCATGCTGTCGGGCGGGCAGAAGCAGCGCATCCTGATCGCCCGCGCGCTGTACCGCGAGCCGGGCCTGCTGCTGCTCGATGAAGCCACCAGCCACCTCGACCTGGCGCGCGAGCGCTCGGTCAACGCGGCGGTGGCGCAACTGCCGATGACGCGCATTATCGTCGCGCACCGGCGCGAGACGGTGCTGGCGGCCGAGCGCATCATCGTGCTGGAAAACGGCAAGATCGCCGCCGATCTGCGCGGGGAGGGCGGCCGCAAGCGCTTCCTCGAAATGGCAGCCGCAACGCTCGATTAGTATGGTGCGGACGGTCATTGAGCCGTCACAGCACTTCGATATTATTTGAACTGTTGTATCTTCTGCGCTATGATACTTCGATAATCGTCAAATTATGGAAGCGAGCCGCATGGAAACCCGAGAAGTCTTGGCCGCACTGTCGGCCATCGCGCAGGAGAGCCGGCTGGCGATATTTCGCCTACTGGTGCAAATCGGCCCTGGCGGCATGGCGGCCACCAAGATCGCCGAACAGCTGAACATTGCGCCGTCGTCGCTGTCGTTTCACCTGAAGGAGCTGTCCCACGCCAGGCTGATCACCTCGCGCAGCGAAGGGCGGTTTGTCATCTACTCGGCCGACGTCGCCGTCATGAACGGCCTGATCGGCTATTTAACCGAAAATTGCTGCGGCGGCGTACCTTGCGGCCCGGCCGGCTGCGCCACCGACAAAACATCCCTCTGAACCGGAGCCTACCCATGCAAGAAAAATCCAACACCGTCCTGTTCCTGTGCACCGGCAATTCCTGCCGCTCGGTCATCTCCGAGGCGACCTTCAACCATCTGGCGCCCGCCGGGCTGAAGGCTATCAGCGCCGGCAGCCAGCCGGCCGGCACACTGCACCCGCGCGCCGTATCGCTGCTTGCCAGCAAAGGCATTTCGACCGACGGCTATTTCAGCAAGTCCTGGAACGATTTGCCGGTGACGCCTGATATCGTCGTCACCGTCTGCGGCAGCGCAGCAGGCGAAACCTGCCCGGCGTACCTGGGACCGGTGACGCGCACGCACTGGGGCGTCGACGATCCCGGCCACGTGGTGGGCACCGAAGCGGAAATCGACGCCGCGTTCGAGCGAACCTACCGGATCATCCGCGCGCGCATCGAAGCGTTCCTGGCGCTGCCGCTAGCCAAGCTGGCCGACGACAAGGCCGCATTGAAGGCCGAGCTCGACAAAGTCGGCGCCATCCTCGCCTAAGCATCCAATAACCCCCGAGTTTCCGTTAGGACTAGCCGTGCTTGCAGCATTTTCGATTTTTCTCGCCACATTGGTTCTCGTGATCTGGCAGCCGCGTGGGCTGGGCATCGGCTGGAGCGCGGCCGCCGGCGCCATCGTCGCATTGCTGGCCGGCGTGATTCACATCGCCGATATCCCCGTGGTCTGGCATATCGTCTGGAACGCGACCGGCACCTTCGTCGCGGTGATCATCATCAGCCTGTTGCTGGACAAGGCCGGCTTTTTCGAATGGGCGGCGCTGCACGTGGCGCGCTGGGGGCGGGGCAGTGGCAAGCGCCTGTTCGTGCTGCTGGTGTTGCTGGGCGCGGCCGTGTCCGCGCTGTTCGCCAACGACGGCGCCGCGCTGATCCTCACGCCGATCGTCATCGCCATGCTGCGCGCGCTGCGTTTTTCGGCAAAGGCCACGCTTGCTTTTGTGATGGCGGCCGGCTTCATCGCCGACACCGCCAGCCTGCCGCTGGTGGTGTCCAACCTGGTCAATATCGTCTCGGCCGACTACTTCGACATCGGCTTCGCGCGCTACGCCGCCGTCATGGCCCCGGTCAACCTGGTATCGGTGACAGCCACGCTGGCCGCGTTGCTGTGGTTCTTCCGCAAGGATATCCCGGCCAACTACGACCTGGCCCAGCTCAAAGCGCCGGATGCCGCGATCCACGACCGCGCCACCTTCGTCACCGGCTGGTGGGTGCTGGGCTTGTTGCTAGTGGGCTTCTTCTGGATCGAGCCGCTGGGCGTGCCGATCAGCGCGGTCGCGGCGGCCGGCGCCGCCTTGCTGCTGGTGGTCGCCGCGCGCGGCCACAAGATATCCACGCGCGAAGTAGTCGGCAACGCGCCTTGGCAAATCGTGGTCTTCTCGCTCGGTATGTATCTGGTCGTCTACGGACTGCGCAACGCCGGCTTGACCGACTATCTGACGGGAGTGCTCAACGCCTGCGCCGACCATGGCGTTTGGGGCGCCGCGCTGGGTACGGGCCTGATCACAGCCTTGCTGTCGTCGATCATGAACAACATGCCGACCGTGCTGATCGGCGCGCTGTCGATCGACGCCACGACCGCCCAGGGTGCCGTACGCGAGGCGATGATCTATGCCAACGTCATCGGCAGCGACCTCGGCCCGAAAATCACACCGATCGGCAGCCTCGCGACGCTACTGTGGCTCCACGTCCTGGCAAGCAAGGACATCCGGATATCGTGGGGCTACTATTTCCGGGTTGGCATTGTGCTGACCTTGCCGGTGCTGTTGATTACGCTTGCCGCGCTCGCCGTGCGGCTTAGTTATTAGTGACTTACTAGCTATTTGCAGACAAGGCCTTAAACATGGACAAGATTACGAACCTGCCCAACATCAATGCCGAGCAGCTCGACCTGCCGACACTGGAACAGCTCGCGCAGGTAGGCGAGATGGACCACCCGCCGCGCATCCTGATGCTATATGGCTCGCTGCGCGAGCGCTCGTTCAGCCGCTTTTTGACCGAGGAGGCGGCGCGCATCCTGGAACACTTCGGCGCTCAGGTGAAAATCTTCGATCCGATGGAACTGCCGATGGCCGGCAGCGTGCCGGAGGACCATCCGAAAGTCGTCGAGCTGCGCGAGCTGTGCCTGTGGTCCGAGGGCCAAGTGTGGTGCAGCCCGGAGCGCCATGGCGCAGTGACGGCAGTGATGAAAAACCAGATCGACTGGATTCCGCTGGAGATGGGCGCGATCCGGCCGAGCCAAGGCCGTACGCTGGCGGTGATGCAGGTATGCGGCGGCTCGCAATCGTTCAACGTGGTCAACACGCTGCGTCTGCTGGGCCGCTGGATGCGGATGTTCACGATCCCGAACCAGTCGTCGGTGCCGATGGCGTACAAGGAATTCGACGAAGCAGGGCGCATGCGCCCGTCCGGCTACTACGATCGCGTAGTCGATGTGATGGAAGAATTGTTCAAGATGACGTTGTTGTTGAGGGGGAGGACGAACTACCTGACCGACCGTTATAGCGAGCGCAATGAGCGGCAGATGAAGGCTATCGACGTTGCGATTAATAAGATCTGACGGATCAAGATGCTGGTCGCTCAAGCGGCCAAACGCGCCTTGTGAAGCGGCAACTGAGCGACGTGACATAACCTATTTCAATGTTATCGAGCGGCCTGTCGAACCACATCACGTCGGCATAGATAGTCTCGACCTGTGTGAAATATCGAACGGTGCATCGTCCTATTTCGCTGCAACCTTGGTTTGTGGAGGAACTTCAAGATGAGCGGGAAAGTAGAAGACGATTCGCGGAAAATTGCTGTTGAGCGGCGAGTGGATGGACCGGCGGAAGTTATCGATGAGGCCGTCGTGCTCGCGTCTGTGGATGGCGTTGGCCCCGCTATTGAGCACATGTCCGACGCGGGTGTGCAACGAGACACCGCACTGCGTGTGATGTCCGGACCTGAATACCATCGCCAGCCTGAAACGGGAACGCTCGCCCGGGTTCTCCAAGCCCTTGCCACCCGACTTTGGCGTGGAAAACGGTAAGAGCCAACCCGGGCAACATTGTCAGTAAAAGTTGTGCACCTGCTGCATGCGTTCGGCTTGGCCGATCCGGGCGGCAAGCGAACCGCCCGGGCAAACGACTATGGCGCAGGTAGTCCATACGCTCTCTGCAGGCCGCTTCTTGGCTTCTTGTAGAGCAATGTATGCGAAAATCAGCCATGCCTAACACATTAAATTTTGAAGCGGTGCTCGATGCTTCCCCTTACCCGTATCTGGTGATAGCCGTCGACTGGACAATCATGGCCGCCAACCCCGCCTATCTTAGCTCGGTGAAGCGGACGGCGACGGATATAGTTGGGCGGAAGCTGTTCGACGCCTTTCCTCCGAACGCCGGGGATCCGGGCTCGACGAACGACGCTATCGTCCGCGCCTCCATCGAGACCGCCATGGCGACCGGGACGCCCCACACCACGGCGCTGCTGCGGTATGCCGTGCCCTTGAAACTGGATTCCGGCACGGTCTACGAACCGCGCTATTGGAGCACTGTGCACACCCCTGTGTTTGGCGATGACGGTAAAGTCGCATTCATCATCCAAAACGCCATTGATGTCACCGCGTTATACGATGTCGACGCAACGGGACAAATGCCTTCGCTGCACACCGGCCCCATCGGCGAGACCCAAGAGGCGCTGCAAGCCCAGACCCACCAGGCGATGCTGCGCATTCTCAATGCGGAGCGCAGCCATCTTCTTGGCTTGTTTAATCAAGCCCCTGGTTTCATCGCCGTACTCAGGGGGCCGCTGCATGTATTTGAACTGGTCAACGAAGCGTACTATCAGCTCCTCGGACACCGCGACATTGTGGGCAAGCCGTTGCGAGAGGCAATACCGGACGTCATGGGACAGGGATTCGAGGAACTGCTCGACAACGTTTATCTGACCGGTAAGCCGTTTGTCGGCAAGGGCATTCGATTCGAGGCCCAGCGCACGCCGGGAGCCCCGTTTGTCGAGCTCTATATCGACTTGCTCTACCAGCCGTTCTTTGACGCCAACGGTATGGTCTCGGGCATTTTCGCCCAAGGTCAGGACGTCACCGAAATTCATCATGCAAACAGGGCGTTGAGGGACGCCGACAAGCGCAAGGACGAGTTTCTGGCGATGCTCGCTCACGAGCTGAGGAATCCGCTGGCGCCGATCAACTCGGCCGCAGAGTTACTGCATCTCGTTGCCGATAATCCAAACCGTGTCCGCTCGGCGGGTCAAGTCATCACCAAGCAAGTTCGGCATCTGAGCGGTTTGGTGGAAGACTTGGTGGACGTGTCGCGTGTCACGAGTGGAATGGTGGAGATAGAACGCCACCCCGTCAATATCGCCACGGTGCTCGCCGACGCCGGTCAACAGGCCTCGCCGCATTTCGAGCGCCGCCATCAGCGATTTGTTTCGACCGCCGCCGACGCGCCGTCGTATGTCAGTGGCGACCACAAGCGATTGGTGCAAGTGCTGGCGAATCTCCTCCACAACGCCTCGAAGTACAGTCCCGAATCGGGAACGATCGCGGCCGTCATTTCGCACGATGATAGTCATGTACGCATCGAAGTGCGCGATGACGGCATCGGCATCGAGAAGGACTTCCTGCCGCACGTCTTCGAAATTTTCGCCCAAAGCAAGCGTAGCTCGGCGCGGTCCGAGGGCGGGCTTGGCTTGGGACTTTCACTCGTGAAAAACTTGGTCGAGCTGCACGATGGGACCGTCGTTGCCAACAGCGATGGTCCAAACCAAGGCAGCCGTTTCATCATCCATTTGCCGCGCGCCGATGACGACTCCACCAACGCCACCGCTATGTCGCCGCCGATCGAGCCGACGGGAAAGGCGGGGAGGTTACGGTTTCTGATTGTCGACGACAACGTCGATGCCGCCGAGGTCATGGCTGATTTTGTCGCCGCCTTCGGACACCTCGTCCACATCGCTCATGATGCGCATGCGGCCATTGCGTTGGCCCGCAACACCCGTTTCGATGTCTGCCTTCTGGACATTGGTTTGCCGGGCGATATGGACGGCAATGAGCTCGCTCTTAAGCTGAGAACAATGCCAAACACGTCCGGATCTTTGCTGATGGCCGTCACAGGATATGGCAGCGTCGGCGATCGTGCCAAGGGAGCGGCGGCGGGCTTCGACCATTATTTCGTCAAACCGGTACAGTTGTTGGAAATCGTGGAATTGGGCGCGAACCACGGCGCATCAACTCTTGGCGGGCGTGGCGCCGGACCATCGCCGGGCACCTGAGGTGCCCGATTTCCAGGGGTTTCAGTGCAATGGGTTACGCGCAATAATCGCATCGGCGGCGCTGGCCGCTTGCGGCAGCGGTTGTCCCAGTGCCTGCGTGCTGTAGCCAGTCTGTCAAGGTCAACGCGATTAGGACTAGCGGCGCCACGAGCAACAGGTGCAGCAGGTCCAGGCGGAACTCCGGCAGCAGCAGGCCTTTTTCGGAAGAACAGGACGACGTCACGCGCCTCAACCAGGAGGGCGTCCGGTTGGTGTCGGAGCTGTCGCACACGAAAATCGCTTTATGAACAATTGAGCCGCGGGCGAAAGCCAGAACAGGAAATCAACTACCGTCCTGCGTCGACGGTTAATTTCGCATAATTTATATTATGTAAAATGGCGTTTGTTCGTGTGTCCAATTCGGCTGCCCCCACTCAACCAATCCCACTCAAACAAAATTCACGATCACAAAATTCACGATCAGAATGAAGCAAATCCGAAGCTGCCGGCAACGATGAAAATCGTTGCGTTCTAAACTCCACACCAACTGCGTTTGGTGTGATTCACGCGAAATCGGCCTCGAGTTCCGCCTAAGCTCACGTAGCAATATCTGTCAGGACGATCCAGTCGTCATGAAATATGCGTCCGCGACGCCCGACCTACGGGCCCCGTTGGCGTCTTCTCTACCCTAATGTCCAGGTTCGGCCAGCGCATTCCCGCACCTTATCGCCCCCGGGTCTCTGGCTGTCGGGCCAAACTAGCGCTGGTTCCGAAACTAACCCTCATGCAGATCGACGCGACTCATCAAGGATGCCCGCACCACAAAACCTCTCGTTCGCGCGCCGTCCGCGCAAAAATAATGCGCTGGAAGCGCCGACAGCCGCCCGCTTTGAGCTCATGTGGCGCGTGCGTTGTTAGATGGCCGCGATGGTGCGCCGCAGAGCGAACGAAAAATTCGCCAGTTCAATCAGAATGCAACTACGAACACCGCCTCCCAGCCCAAATTAGCGGGCAAAACGATGCTTTCAGGAGATACATGCCCCCTTCCCCCGCCCCGTTCTGCTCCAACCCCCTGCTCTCGTTCTCAAGCCCTTCAAAACTTTCTGTAAATACACGTTTATGCGACCGTTAAATGCTCGTATAATGAGTGCATAATCCACGACCCGAAGAGCACCACATGAAAACCGCCATCGCTTATCTGCGCGTCTCCACCGCCGAACAAGGACGTTCCGGGCTTGGCCTGGCCGCGCAGCGCAAAGTCGTCGACGACTTCGCAGCCGCCGAAGGTTTTCAGTTTAGCGATGTGATCACCGAAGTGGCCAGCGGCAAGCTGGCCATGGACGACAGGCCCGGCCTGCGCAAGGCGCTGGCCAAGGCCGCAAAACTGCGCTGCCCCGTGATCGTTGCCAAGCTGGACCGCCTGAGCCGAGACGTCGCCTTCATTTCAGCGCTGATGGCCGCCGGCACACCGTTCATCGTTGCCGAACTGGGTGCCGAAACAGACCCCTTCATCCTGCACCTGTTCGCGGCCCTGTCCGAAAAGGAACGCAAGCTGATCGCCTCGCGGACCAAGTCGGCGCTGGCGGATTTAAAAGCCCAGGGCGTGCAGTTAGGCAACCGCACCAACCTGAAGGAAGCGCAGGCGCTGGGCCAGGCGCGCAATGCGGAGAAAGCGGCGGCGTTCGCGGCAAGCATCCTGCCCGAAGTGCGCAGACTGCAAACCCAAGGCATGACGATGACGCAGATTGCGGACGAACTTAATCGACGCGGCGTGAAGACAGCGCTGGGCCGCACTTGGCACCAGTCGACTGTCTCCCGCCTGATCAAAACCGCCAGCTAGTCACAGGCTAATCACCGTGCCCGTTTCGCCGCCACACCGGGCGCCAATTTCTCGAGGTAGGCTCGCAGCTGTTCGCCGATCTGCTCTTGCGCCTCGACTTTCGCGTTGGTCTGCGCCAGCAGCAATTCAAATTCACGCGCGCGCGCCTTTGCGGGTTCGAGCTGGGCGCTGGTGTTCTTCAATTGCTCGGCCAGCAGTTCGGCTTCAGCGATTTTACTGACGAGCTGCCGCTCGATATCGCCCGCATGCATGTGCGCCGATTGAAGCTGCTCGATCTTCTGCTCCAGCTTGCGGCCATTGGTCAATTGCTCGTAAAGCGATTGCTTTGTATGCGACAACTCCATGACCACCCGAGCGCCTTCTTGATTGAGCTTGGTCATTTCCTCTTGCTTGGCCCCCACGGCCAGCTGTTGCTGACGTACTTCAGCTTTCAACTGCTCGACCTGATGTTCATGCCGCCGCTGATCCTTGCCCCGTTGCTCTTTGACCGATAGCCGATATTGTTCCAAGGCGTTGCGCGCATGGATGTGTTTGTCTTCAAGCGACTTGCGATGCTGTTCGTTTTCGGCAAGCCGGTCTTTCAATCCAGCGACTTCCTGCGCAGCCGTATGGCGAGCGACGGTCTCGGCCTGTAATGCCGCGCGCGTCTTGGCATGCTCGTCGACTTCCGTCTGAAGACGGCGCTCCAGCGTCTGGGTGGACGCGCGCTCGGCGATGAGTTCCGCTTCCAGTTGCCGGCATGTCTCAGCACAGGCGTGTTCTTTGCGTGCGAACTCCAGCTCGGCCTGTACCACACGTTCGTCGGCTTCTTCTTCCAGTCGCGCGGCCAACCGCTCGACTAGGTCGTGCAGCGCTTCGCTGACCGTTGACTTGTGCGGACCGCCACCTTCCTCGGCTTCCAGTTCCTTCAAATATTTATGGATGGTGGTCTTCGAACCGGTATTGCCAAGAGCGATCCGGACCGCGTCCACCGATGGGTAAAGCGACCGGGCAAGTATGCCATCGCGGGCCTTTTTCACATCCGATTTATCAAGTCCCGTTCTGGCCATTAGTCCTCCGTTGATTTCGTAACATATTACATACCACGTATTATGTATGAAATCTCGTAGCCGAGGAACCTTTCGTTGAAAAAGTGTAGGCCGGGTGGTGTCGGCGCCCTTGATGGCGCCGATAGCTCTGTTCCGGCCTACCGATGCAGTATCACGCCATCCATCATCACGGCGGGAGCCATGCGCTTCCCGCCAGCCTGACCGTCGTAGACAACAAGCGGCGCCTTCGTCGTCGGATAGATGTGCCAGACTTTCAGGTTGAATCCTCCTGGTGTGCCGCTTATACCCTTTCCGGCCGCGACGCCGGGCGTGGCCGCCAGCGTGAACTTGTAATCGCCACGACCATTGACCGTGCCACTGCCCTGATACAGGCCGTCCGCCGCGCCAGCCGCCCGCTGCAAGGTATCGCTGCGGAAAGTCCATCCGGCCAAGTTGAATTGGAGTTGCCCTTTAGCCGCTGGCGCTGCCGCTGCTCCCGTCGTTCCCGCCGCGCTGGTTCCGCTGGCGCCAGCCGACGATGGCGCGAGGAAGCGGAAGCCCGCCTTGCCCGCCTTGGTTGGCGCCGTCTTGAGCGCGCCCTGCGGCGACAGGATGGCGCCGTTGCCGCCGACAATGCCGCCAGCGGCGCCAGGCGCGTAGGCGATCACCTGGCGGCTGACTGCCACGCTGTGTCCGGCGCGGTTCACCACCGTGGCCGTCACCGGATAAATGCCCGGCGCAGTGTAGCGATAGCTGGCGTTGGCGCTGCCGGCGCCGCATTCTTGTTTCATGGCGCCCGCTTGCGCGGCGGCGCCGTCGCCCCACGACCAGGTGACGCTGCGGACGCCCACCGCGTCCTCGTCGGCAAAGGTGACCGAGGCGTCAATCGGCTTGCCTACCTCGACCAGATCCGGCGCCGCCACCGGGCCGACCGAGTACGCGCCAACGCCGGCGCAGCACGGCGTCAACAGCACCAGGCCGGCGTTGGATCCCGCGACGATGGCACCGTTGTCGGAGATCGCCATGGCGTCCTCCAGCTTCAGCCCGGCGGGCGCCTTGTACAGCCGCTTGTTCAATTCCACCATGCCGCCGCCGGCGCTCCATAGGAACGGTTTGCTGTCGCCGGCCTTGTTGCGCGACCAGCCGACGATCTGCCCTTTAGTGTTGACGCCCAGCGCGCGCGAGGCCGTGCCAGGCTTGCCGCCGTCGAGCGTGCCCAGGTCGACCATGCCGCCGGCCTGGGTCCAGGACATCGCGTGCTGGTCGCCGTTGGCAAGGTTGATGACGCCGGCGACATGGGCGTCGGGGCTCATCGCCAGCACGAAGGACTCGGTGGCGCCGGCCGTGCCGAGGTCGCGCATGCCGTTGGCCGCCGTCCACAGGAAGGCGTGGTAGAGATTGTCAGACTTGGGCACGACGTAGTGGCCGGCCACCTGCCCCGCGCTGGCGACGGCGACCGGGTCCGAGTAGGAGCTGCCGAGCGAGTCGATGTCGACCATGCCGCGCGCCTTGGTCCACGCGAATGCGTGCCGGCCGGACGCCGCCTCGGAGCTTCCGGCGATCAGGCCGGCGTCGTTGAGTGCGTTACCGGCGGAAAAGCTCGCCATCCCGCCGGTGAACGATCCCAAATCCTGCATGCCGTCGGCGGCGCTCCAGCGGAACGCGCGCGGCGGCGTCAACGGGGTGCCATGGGAGTAGCCGGTTACCACGCCCAGGTTGTTGATGGCTGCGGCGTTCGATTCGTACGCGCCCGGCAGCACGCCGAGATTGGCCATGCCGGCGCCGGCGCTCCAGACGAACGCGCGCAGGTTGCCGTCCGCGGTGGCGGAGTCGCCGGTCACCTGACCTGCGTTGTTGAGTCCGACGGCGTTGGTCGTCGGGCCGCCCAGCGTGCCGATATCCCTCACCGCCTTGCCGTCAAAGAAATAGCCACGGGAACCCTGTGCGGTGTGCAGCGAGAACGAGACGTGGCCTTGTGCGTTGATGGCCGGCAGCTCGGACAAATCTCCGGTAGCCAGGTTGACGACGCGATAGAGTCCCGACGCCAGTTTGGCCTTTGGCGCGTCCTTCTCCAGCTGGGCTTGTGCCGCGCTGGCGACGGTGGCGATAGCCATGCCGGCGAGCAAGCGCGGCAGCAGGCGTAATGCGGGGCGTGATTTCGGACTCGGACGTAACACTGGACGTGACGCGTGGCCGGTGGCAGGAATTCTTGGCAGTATTGTTGTGATCGACGACATCTCTTGCTCCTTGAAATAAAGAACGCCTCTGCCGCTGGCGGGGAACGCCTCGGTGGCAAATGCGGACATTGAGTGTGGAGCGAGTCATCGACGGATCCATGACTGGGATCAGTTGTGCGCTTGATGCCGATCATGTGCGCTGCGAGAAAAACATGCCTGCGAAGAATTGGTGAAAAACCGTGGACGTGGCGGGAACTTGCAGGGAGCGAAGACGTCAAAAGGCGCGCCGTTCCACCGGTGCGCCGCACGACAGGCCGGTCAGCCCGGCCCGCACGTTAGTCGAGCGTGATCACGCAACCGACGGCGTACCCTTCCAGGTCCGAGACGTGACAAGAGAGCGGGAAAGGAGCGGTAGACGCGCCGCAACCAAGCCGTAACCGAGCCGTAACCGAGGCCACAAACGAGCCACAAACGAGCGTCGGCACGATAGGCATTGAAAGTGAATTGAAAGGTTCGGCGATTTATAGTGTCCGCATAACTTTTACAAAAAATCATGGAGACCCTATGACACGACCATCGCTTTGCAGCGCCGCCAGCCGGCGCGCGCGCCATCACGGCTTGCCCATCCCCCGCACTCACCGCTTGCCGCAACCTCAAGGGACGTCGCCGCCGGCCTAGCGCCCGGTTACTTCGTCTCCGGCATTGCCCTCCATCCAATCCGTTCCACAGCCTCGGGCGGGCTTCCGCTCTCGACAGTACCGGTCCGACCGATCTGTCGCTAGCGTCGTATTAATTAGGAGAATTAAATGTTGACCGTGTTAGCCTATTCAATGGTCGTAGTCTTTATGTTCTTGATCATGACCAAACGCCTGCCGGCGATGGTGGCCTTGATCCTGGTGCCCATTATTTTCGGCGTGATTGGCGGCTTCGGCCCCGAACTCGGACCCATGATGCTGGCCGGCATCAAGCAGCTCGCCCCGACCGGCGTCATGCTGATGTTCGCCATCCTGTATTTCGGCGTCATGATCGACGCCGGCCTGTTCGATCCGGTGGTGCGGCTGATCCTGAAACTGGTGCGCGGCGATCCGATGAAGATCGTGGTCGGCACGGCGGCGTTGACGATGATCGTCTCGCTCGACGGCGACGGCGCCACGACCTATATGATCACGGTCTCGGCCATGCTGCCGCTGTACATGCGGCTCGGCATCAGCCGCTTGGTCATGGCGTGCGTGATCATGCTGGCCGGTGGCGTGTTCAACATCCTGCCGTGGGGCGGCCCGACGGCGCGCGCCGCCAGCGCCCTCGGCGTGGACGTCAGCGAGATCTTCGTGCCGATGATTCCGGCCATGATCGCCGGCGCGGCGTGGGTGCTGTTTGTCGCCTACATGCTGGGCCGCAAAGAGCGCAAGCGCCTGGGCATCCTCGAGCTGCAACCTGCGCAGGCTTCCCGCGCAGCCGCGGAGGTGCAGCTGGCCGCCCAACAGGCCGCCGCCAGGGACTTCTCGCAACCGCAGCAAGTGACCGCCGCGATGGGCGTGCGTGCCGCCGGCGGCGCCGCGAATGCCGGCCCGGTTGGCACGGTGGGCCATATCGGCGTCACTGGCGTTGGTGGCAGTTCCCACCTCGATTACTCGGCGGTGAAAGGCAAGATCGTCCACCTGCACGGCGCCCCGGAAGCGGTTGCCGATGGCGAGGTGCAACTGAGCGACCCACACACCGCGCGGCCGAAGCTGATCTGGGTCAACCTGCTGCTGACGGTCGCGCTGATGGTGATGCTGGTGCTGGGCGTGCTGCCCCTGCCGGTGCTGTTCATGATCGCCTTCGCGCTTGCCATCATGATCAACTACCCGAATCAGGAACAACAGAAGGAGCGCATCGAAGCGCACGCCGGCAACGTGTTGCCGGTCATCGGGCTGATCTTCGCCGCCGGTATTTTCGTCGGCATCCTGCAAGGCACCAAGATGGTCGACGCGATCGCCGCCAGCGTGATCTCCGGCATTCCAACCTGGATGGGGCCGCATCTGGCGATCGTCACCGGTTTCCTCAGCATCCCGTTCACGTTCTTCATTTCCAATGACGCCTTCTACTTCGGCGTGGTGCCGATCCTCGCCAAGGCCGCTGCGGTATACGGCATCACCGCCGCCGAAATCGGCCGGGCCTCGATCATCGGACAACCGGTTCACTTGCTGAGTCCGTTGGTGGCGTCGACCTATCTGCTGGTGGGGATGGCCAAGATCGAGTTCGGCGACCATCAGCGCTATACCTTGCTGTGGGCGATCTCGGCGTCGCTGGTGATGCTGGTGGCCGCGCTGGTTTGCGGGGTGATTCCGTTCATGGGCGGCTGATCATCAGCGGTGGTCGTCATCGGCACCCGGAATTAATATTGAATGCGCAACAAATCCGCGGGTTTCGCATCCGGGTGTGGCGCGGAACGCATCACTGTGCCGGGAAAGCCGCGCAGAAGCTGGCCGAACACGCCGTCGGGGTGTTCCGTGAGGCAATGCGTGTCACAATGTGGGGACACCTCGATCAACCCACGGAGCGGCCATGCAGGATGTGCGCTATCACTTTCGCTTCGCCGACGGGCTGAGCGCGACGTGCGAAGTCGCGGCCGATCCCGGCACCGCCGGCGACCTGCCCCGCTGGACGGCGCTGGAGTTTCAGCAGTGCCCCAACTGCCCGCTGTCGCCGGCCACGTCGCCGCATTGTCCGATGGCGGCGCGCCTGGTGCCGCTGGTCGACATCATCGGCAAACTGCGCTCCTACGAACCGATCGCGGTGCGGGTGGAAACAGCCGAGCGCACCGTCAGCAAGGTGACCACGGTACAGCGCGGCATCGGCGCCTTGATGGGCTTGCTTGTCGCGGGCAGCGCCTGTC